>CAZPEJ010000589.1:0-3640 GCA_964585465.1 uncultured Ardenticatenaceae bacterium | reverse complement strand
CGGTTGATCCGTTGGGCTTGTTTGATGGCGTTAATGGCTTGGGGGCTGCTTTCTTTGTGGTTAGCCGGGCTGTTTTCGCGCAGGCGGAACCGATACAAAAAGTCGTGCAGGGTGAGAATGTCGGGGCTGGGTTCGTCGGAATACAACTTTCCCAACAAATCGTATACCGTTTG
This sequence comes from uncultured Ardenticatenaceae bacterium, assembly GCA_964585465.1. GTDB lineage: Bacteria > Chloroflexota > Anaerolineae > Promineifilales > Promineifilaceae > CAZPEJ01. The sequence goes on along the minus strand of CAZPEJ010000589.1, from coordinate 3,467 downwards.
CGCCAGGTGTTGTAACTGTTCTGGGCGGGGTGTTTGGCTTCCAGACATGGGTCAATAACCTTGGGAATGGCTCTCGGCCGATCTTTCCGGGAGCAATTGTTGACGCAATGTGGCGAGTTGGGGTAGTAGTTGATTGGGCAAGGGTTGGGTCTGTTGGGATTGCCGGGCCATTCTTTCCAGGGCTTCGATGAGCCGCAGGGCCACCACTTCCCGCACGGTGTGGATGCTGCCTTCTTGTTGGGCACGTTGCAGCCCTTCCAAAATGCCTTCAACCATTGCCAGTTCAGCTTCGGTGCGAGCCATTTGTAAGCTGTGAAGGGAGGTGACATCTCCTTCTACGCGGTTGAGCCGGATTTGCCCTTGCAGGTGGGTTTCCCAGAATTTGATGTATTGCTGGGTAACGGCCGTTGGCAGTTCCGGTCGCCCAATGTGAATGGTCATCAGTTCGATGCCTGTTTCCTGGCAAGCTGCCCGTACTAATCGTTCCAACTCATTTCGGATAGTCAGATAGGGTTCATAAACTGTTTCGCCGGGGTGCAGCAGTTCGTCCAGGTTGTGGCGGGCCACAATTTGGATCATTTTGCTGCGGGCAATGTTAGCGGGAATTTCATCCCATCGTAATACCCGATCTGCCAGGGCTGTCTGGGTATAGGCCACTGTTCGCACGGCTTGATAATCGAAGGGGTATGGTTTGGCGCGGGTGACGGGTTCGTGTCCGGTGCTGATGCGATAGGTGAGGGAGACATCGGCCGTTATTTCAATGCCGTCTCTGGTAATGAGGGGGATTTTAGCGGTGGTGCGCTCCTGGGGGCGCAAATCCAGCACGGTGTACAGGTATTCAAACGGCAACAGCGCATGAATCCCAGGGCCTAGGACGCGGTAAAAACGGCCGTTTAGCTCTGTGACTCCAACTTCTTCGTTGATAATCTGGATTCTGCCTGGCCCACCCACACGCAACAGGGCAAATTTCGGCCGTTCCTCTGCTAATGTTTGCCCCTGCACCAGCAAAGGTTTGTTGGCTGCCCTGCCTGCCTGCAACATGTTCAGGTAATTTGCCGCTTCGGCCTGGTTGGGCAGGTTGTAGAGCAGTCGCACCAGACTGATAGCCCCTCCTCGTGCCAACCACCACCCCACAAAAACGGGGATCAAGTGGCGTAACACGCGGGGTTGCACCAGTTCCCACAACAACACCAGCCAACCGGGGGCATTGCTGTCTACAAAAATGATTTGCCACCATCGGTTTACCTGTAGCTGCAAATCCAGGCGTTCCATGTACCAGGCAAATGCCCAGACAGAGATGAAAAAAATGATCAGGAAGGGAATATACCAACCATTACGCTGGGAGGGAACGGCCGTTTGCGGGGCAGGCGGGCGGGGGCGATGGGGCTGTGTGCCAATTCTCATGGCTTTTCCCCTCCTGTTTGCCCCATCCACACCAACATACGCCGCGATACATCCATCAGATCTGCCATGACAGGCCGGGGCAAGGTGGCCTGCACCGATAAATTGGTCATGGCTTCTTCCATAGCGGAAATCATGCGGAGGGTAATAATTTCTGTCAGGTTGCGGTCGTCTCCCTGGCGCATGGTCTCGATGCTCTGGGTGATATTTTCGATAATTTTGATTTGTGCGCTGGCTCTGGCTGCCTTCAGACGGCGAACCGCATCTGCTTCGCCGTTAGCCCGCCGCACCTGAATTTCCCGTTCCCAGGTTGCCTGCCAGGCGCGAATGCGCTGCTCCATTACCTCTTCTGGCACCTGGAGTTTGCCCACACCCACGCTCAAAATCTCGATACCCAGAGGGTCTACCACTTTTTCCAATTCACGCTGAACTTCCTGGCGGGCATTATCTAATGGCCCTAACCCAACATCGTTGCGCTGATACAACTCGTTCAAGGTTAGTTTGGCTATTTCTGTTACTAGAACGGTAGCTGCTTGCGGACATAGTTGTTCTGTCCAGGGTTTTATGATGTCGCCTGCCATGCTGTTGGCATAGGTGACATGGAAGATGGCATCTTTTTCGTAGGGGTAAATTAATTCGTTATCATGGGGATGGTCGGTTAGTGATTGTTTGATACGAAAGGAGATGGAGAGGGTGGTTTCGATGGGAATGCCGTCTCGTGTGGTGGCTTTGATGGGGTGTTGTCGCCGGTGCGGGCGCAAATCGAGTGGCAAAACGACCTCTTCGCCGCGATATAACATGACAAACCCTGGCCCGGCCGGGCGGGAGAAGCCTGTGCCTTTGGTGAGGGCTAATACCTGGTGGCTTTTCACGAAACCAGCCCGCAGGGTGAAGAAACTAGGGGGTAGATTGGGCATTAAATCGTCGGCTGGGGAAGGTGGGGTTTTGCTTTTTGGGGGAGGTAACGGGGTGGTGTTGGGAAAAACGGCCGTTTGCCCAACGGTTAAATAGTGTCGCCATAACAAAAGGAACCCTTCCCACCAGCCATCTGGCCCTTTCAAGGGGAGTACAAACTGGGCATAGTAGAGGAACCCAAAAACGAAGGAACCAAAAAAAACCAGCACCCACCACCAGGAGACGACAGAATCAATGGGCACGCCGCGAGAATCGGCCGTTATCAACCCCGCCATGCCAACGATAACGGCCGTCAACATTAACCCCAGAATGCCCAGTTCCGTCCTCGGTTTACTGTTTCGTTGCTCTTTCAAGGCAATGTTACCCTCTACTTACCATAACTATATCATAAGCACACCCTTTTGCCGAAAGTTGACGTTGTGAAGGAGCTATGTTATTGTGTCAATTGTAACAACCCTGAAACAAGGCTGGCACAAAATGATAGTAGAACAATTAGTTATTCAAAAAATGCGTCATCTTCCACTTGACAAGCAGCAAGAGGTTTTAGATTTTGTGGAGTTTTTGGAAACTAAAACAGCACCGAAGCAGCCGAGAGTCAGTGTGAAGGGCTTGTGGGCTGATTTGAAGGTTGAAATTCGTGACGAGGATATTCTGGAAGCCCGTAAGGAAATGTGGCAAAACTTTCCTCGTGAAGACATTTTAGAATGAATGCTATTGTGACAGATACTCATGCCGCAGTCTGGTATCTGCTTCAACCTGAGAAACTCTCACCAGCCGCTATTCTTGCTATTGAGAACGCAACAGATAATGGGGAACCTATTTATTTGCCTTCTATTTGTTACATTGAGGTTGTTTACCTGACTGAGAAAAACAAACTTCCCTTAATGGCGTTAGAACGGTTAAACAGCGTGTTGGCACAACCCAGGCCCGCTTTTTTGTTAGCTCCTCTGGATCGCGGTATTGCTCAATCTATTCCTCTTATTTCACGGGATGTTGTCCCAGAAATGCCTGACAGAATTATTGCGGCTACGGCTCTTTATCTTGATTTGCCGTTGGTTACTCGTGATTTGCGTATCCAGAGGACTCAAATCAAGACCATTTGGTAATCCATATCAAAATTCATGTGGCTGTTGGATGAAACGGCCGTTATT
>CAZPEJ010000588.1:0-3648 GCA_964585465.1 uncultured Ardenticatenaceae bacterium | reverse complement strand
CCGGTCGACGACGGCCGCGCCGCGCGCAGCCGGCTGATCGCCTCGCAGGCGACGGCCCTCACGTTCAGCGAGGCGGCGAAGCAGTACGTCGACGCGCACGAGAGCAGCTGGCGCAACGCCAAGCACGCGCGGCAGTGGCGCAACACCTCTTTTTCAGTCAGGGTTGGGCGGCTGCTGACCACAAATGCCCGAATTGCCTGGCCCAAAACGGGGTGAGCAGTCCCAATAACGGCCGCTTCTACCACCCCGTCCAGGGTATACAACACACTTTCCACTTCTTTGGGAGCCACCTTTTCCCCCCGGCTTTTAATGATGTCATCTTGCCGGGCCACAAAGTAAAGGTACCCTTCTTCATCCATGCGGAACAAATCACCGCTGTAACACACCCGTTCACCCGGCAACGGGCCAGGGCGATACCGTTTGGCACTTAATTCGGCCGCTTCCCAATACCCACGCATGACATGTCCGCCCCGAATGACCAATTCGCCCACCTGGTTCGCCCCCAGGCGACGGCCGTTTTCATCCTCCAACCACACCTCCGTACCCGGAATGGCAACCCCCACCGAGCCGGGGCGTTTGTCCAACTGTTCTGGCGGCAGGTACAGGGTGCGTTTCGTTTCCGTCAAACCATACATCGAATACAAAGTCGCCCAGGGGAACTTCTGCCGGATTTGCTGGATGTGGCTGGGGGGCAATGCAGCGGCCGTATTGGTAATGTAACGCAAATAGCTCAAATCGTAACGGCTAATATCCATCGGTAATAACATGGCAAAAATGGTAGGCACCCCAGGAAACCCTGTCACCCGCTCCTCTGCCATGTGCTGCAAAACCTCGGCTGGATACACGAAGGATGGCTCCAAAACCAGTGTGCCGCCAAATTTGAAGGTCATCAACAACTGGTACAACCCATAATCAAAGGAGAGTGGTAACACGTTGATCACCACATCCTCTGGGGTGTTTTGTAAGTAGCTGATGATGGAGGTGGCGGCAAACACCACGTTACAGTGGGCCGACATAACCCCTTTGGCTTCTCCGGTGCTGCCGGAAGTGTAGATGAGGCAGGCCAGGTCTTGGTCAATGTTTTGTCGGCGGGGGCAACTGGATGGAAAGGTTTGTTGAATGGTTTGATAAGTCCACACCAGAGGTCGTTTTTCGGCCGTTTCTGGTGCTGTGTGGCCGGTAAGAATGAGCAGTTGCAGGGAAGGAACCTGGGTTGCCAGGTTTTGCAGGGTGGTGGCATGGGTGGCAGTGGTGAGAACGGCCGTTGCGCGACAATTGTTTAACAAATAACGTAACTTATCCGCTTTGGTCGTGGTATTCACCACCACAAAAACCGCATTCGCCTTCAAAATGGCAAAAATACCCGTCACCAACTCCACCCCATGCGGCAAATAAAGAATCACCCGATCCCCACGCCCCACCCCACCCTTTTGCAGCGCATGAGCCAACCGATTAGCGGCCGTCTCTATCTGGCTATATGTCCATCGCTGCCCATGCACCACCAACGCCACTTTATCTGGGGTGCGGGCGGCACTCTGTTCCAAAAAATCATTAACCAGTAACATATTACTGCCCTTCAACCAATCTCAAGTCACCTTTTAGGGTTTTGCCCCCAACGACTGACCACTGTCTACTGTGTACTGCTCACTATCCCTGTTTACGGCCGATAAACGCAACCAAATTATTCACACTATCCAGGTTTGCCGGAACAATTTCGTAATCCTCCACCACGATGTGATACTTTTGCTCCAAAAACAAAATCAGTTCCAACGTACCAGTTGAATCTATCACCCCTTCATCCAAAAAGGAGGCCTCATCACTGAGGGTAAAACCACCTTCGGTGAAAAGAAAATTTTCTGCAATGTACTGTCGAATGTCGTTTTTAATGGTTTCCATCTAATAAGTGGTTACCTCCGTTTTGCGGGATTCATGGTCACAAAATTTTTGTACGAGTTCGCCCAATACCTGCACATGGGGTTCATGTACCAGAGCCAAATGCCCTTTGGCGGGTATTTCGTATACCTCGCTGCCGCCCTGAGCAATAAACCCCCAGCCTAAATCTGGGTAGGGAGAACGGTTTTCTGGTCGGCCGCCACCGCGCAAGGCACGCAACACTACCACCCGTCCAGGGTAAGGCTGGGGCAGGTAACTGTGAACGGCGCGGCTGGTCACGGTAAAAAAGTGGCGCAGATGGGGGTCGTCCAGGTTGGCTCCATCTTCATACGCCACCGGCACCGGCCCGGATGTTGCGGGAGCGGGGGGTTGTTTTTGCAGCCAATGGCTCAATCTTGCCCACAGTTCAAACGGCCGTTCCCTGAAACCACGCCGTACAAAATCATTGAGTCGCACAAACTTGTCGCGCCACCACAAAAACAGGTCTAACTCCCTATCGGCCGACAGGTGAAAACGCCGCCCCACACGGGCCGCCAGCGCGCGTAACGTGTGCATCCGGTAGTTTTGCATGGGCATATCTATCACCGCCAGCAATTCCACCCGATGCCCAACTGCCCGCAACTGCTGGGCTATCTCCAAAGCAATCATGCCCCCGGCCGAATAACCCACCAACCAATAAGGCCCTTGTGGCTGCACCGCCTGAATAGATTGAATATACCAGGCTGCCATCTCTGGCACGGTGTGGAATGGTTCCTGCTCACCTGTCAGTCCGGGTGGCAAAAAGGTGTAAACGGGTTGATCGGGCTGTAAAGCGCGGGAGATACGGATAAACACAAGGCTGTTGCCTGCTGCGCCTGGAATGCCAAAAAGCGGCCGTTTCCCCGGCTGCCCTGGCTGAATCACCAATAAAGATGGCAATGGGTTTGATTGGTGCAGGTGGGCCGCCATTTTTTCGATACTGTCTGCCTGCAACAGGGTAGAGATGGGCAAATAACGGCCGGTCACTTTTTCAATCTGCATAAACAGATTCATGGCCTGCCACGACTGCCCACCCAGGTCGAAAAAGCTATCACGGATGCTGATAGAAGGCTGCCCTAACACCGTTTGCCAGATGTGGTGCAACTGTTTTTCCAGTTCGTTGCGGGGCAAAACAAGTTCACGAGGAGAAGATGTCGGAGAAACGGCCGTTACCCCATCCGCCAAACGGCCGATTTTCTGGGTCGGGTCGGATAAAAAGGTGTGTAATAACTGGGTGAAGTGGGAAACGGCCGTTTGTTGCTGTGCCGGGGTAAAAACATCTGCGTGAAAATCAAAATAGAGGACAAACTCCCCCGTCTCGGCAAATTCGTGTACCTGCAAAGCCAGGCTATTGCTGCCAAAACCAGGGTGTAACTCCTCCTGAATCACCGGTTGACCCTGGAAATAGAGGGCCGGGCGAAAATTCAGGTTAAACATCACGTCTATCTGGCTGTTTTGCAACACAATCTGGGAGCCGTAGGGATAATGTAACAACAGTTGCCGCATTTCCCCGGCCACCTTCTCGACCAACGAAACAAACGTCTCCTCCTGCCCCAGTTGCACCCGCAGTGGGCACACTTCCATTAACAACCCCAGGGTATTTTTCATTGGCAAGGTCGGGCGATTGTGAACGGACGTAAGAAAAGCCAGGTCTCGGTTGCCACTCAACTGGTGCAAAAAAGCAAAAAGCAGGGCGGCAAATGTGCAAAACAAACCTGATTCTCTGTTGATATAGGC
>CAZPEJ010000587.1:0-3649 GCA_964585465.1 uncultured Ardenticatenaceae bacterium | reverse complement strand
GCGTCCATCCGCGTTCCATTCTCCCCCCCACCCCCGTTCCATTACCCACTACAAGATGCCTGTTTGCACCAAAGCCTGGTAGGTGATGCCCAAACCAGCCAGGGTGATGAACAAGGCACTAAAAATGGGGACAACGGCCGTTATTTTTCCCTGGCTAGCTGGCATTCGCTGGAACAACTGGTTAGCATACACCAACACCAGGCCAATACCCGTCAAAACCCCGGCCAACCCCAGGCTAAAGGCCACAATCAATACCAGACCAAACCCCACTTTGTTTAGAGCAATAGCACTCAGCAGCAGCACCAGAGCCGAAGGACAGGGGATGAGACCACCCGAAACCCCCAATGCCAGCAGATTGCGCCAGGAAACGGCCGTTTCTTGGGTTGGTGTGTGGCTGTGTCCCACCCCAAAGTGGTAATGAAACCCCTCCTCGTGAGAGTGACGCGTTTGACTCTTCATCTGGTGCAGCCGTTGGCGGAACAGAGAAAAACCAATGCCCACCACCAACAAACCAGAAAACACCCCCAACCAGGGGAACAGCTTTTCCGGCAAAATAAATTGCGAAGCAAACAAAACCAACAACCCAAAGGCAAAAACCCCGGCCGTGTGGGTGATGGTAGTGGTCAGCCCCAAAAAGAGGGCATGTCTGGCGGTGCCGCGTGACCCCACCAGATAAGCCCCCACAATCGTTTTGCCATGCCCAGGGGTGAGGGCGTGGGCCGCCCCCAGCCCCACCGCCACCAGCAGAGCCAGGGCAACCGCCCCCGGTTGTTCCAGCGTGGTCGTGAGCAAGCTGGCAAACTCATCCTGGCTGAAGCGGTTGGATAGAGCAGTTTGTGGAGAAACGGCCGTTTCTATCACCGGTTGGGTGGTGGAAACGGCCGTTTCAAACTGAAAAGTAGCCTGGTTGACAGCCAACGGGCTTTGCAACAGGTCTTGTGGATAATTTTGTAACGCCTGGCTCACATCCTGCGCCGGGGCAGAGGAGCGCAACAGGTTCACCCCATCGGCAGCCTGCACCACCACCTCTTGCCAGCCCAGCCGTTCAGCATAGTTGTTATCCTGGTAACTGCCTTGCCAGGTGGTTTGGGTGGCGGGCAAATCGGCCGTGAGCAGCAACACCCGGCGCAACGTGGGCAACCCACCCTGTCCAGGCGGAAAAGTCAACGTCTGCGATTCCAACTTCCAGGGCAAAAGCTGCCCGTTGACCTGCAAAAGTAACTGGTCGAGCAAAAGCGTTGTGGTTTGTTGCAAATACGTTTCCGTCTCGCTGGCACTCATTTCCCCATCTTTGTTCAGGTCTATCACCTGTTGTCGTTCCTGAAAGGCGGGAATTTCCGCCATATCCACAATGTAGTGCAGGTGAATCTGGTTAGCGTAAAGAGAAATACGGCCGTATCGGTTGACCGTAAAATTGCCCAGCGGATGAGCAAACACCCCCTGCGCCAGAGCCAAAAACAGCAAAGTAGTCAGCGTAACCATCAGAAAACGTTGCAACTTGTTCATTGTCCTCACCTTAATAGAACGAAACCGAGTTTTTCCAAAAAACTCGGTTTCTGGAAAACAATTTTCTGGGCTAAGACCCTGTTACTGGAAAGCCACCCGCACTCGCATGGAGTTGGTATGGATGTGGTTTTGCCCCGACTGTGCCACTGGCATGTAGGGGAACACATCGCGGAAACGCATATCGTTGCGGTCTACATTGTCGCTGAGGATGTCAATGAGGGCTGGGTCGAAGGAGAAGGTACCATCACGCCCATCCAGCACAGGATAAGCCGCCCCAGCCACTGCCAACAGGGCAATATCGGTGGCATCGTCCGCCAGACGACGGCCGTTCGGGAAACCGCAGGCATCTCCACCCAACACCCCCAACGGGCTGGGCACCGGGGCACACAGGTCGCCGCTAATGGCTGTATTGATGCGGATCATCTCGGCAGGCACCACACCGGCCGGGCGGTTCACATTAAACCCAGCAGGCAGTGTTACCGGGCCATTGGCCGTATTGATGGTAAACTCGCTGGCTAACACCATACCCGTGAGGAAAATGTCCACAATATCCCCACGCCCGGAACGGAACACCCCAGGAGTGTACTCCGTATCACAGTCAGCGTCGGTGTCGCCGGGCAATGGCACCCCATACAACCCACACAGCAGATTACCCACTTCGGGGTCTTCCACACTTTCTTGCAACAACCCATAAACAGTAGCATCTACGCTAGGGGGAATGCCATTAAACACATCTTTCAACCCCAACGGCAAAACCACTTCGTTCACCAGGGGCATACCCAGGCGAGAAACCTGCACTGGATCGCCGCTAGAGGTGGAACCACCAGTGGTTAAAACGGTCATGCTGGGGCGACGAGAAGCAGACCACACCCCTAACACCGGATCACCATCCACCAGGCGGTCAACTGGCACTTCAATGACTAAACTGTGTACGTTAAAACCAGCAAGAGAGTCTATTGGCTGTAACCCGCCACTGGTGTAACCAATGGGGGCGGGTTGCCCACGCAGTGTGAGCAGGTCAAATACTTGCAGGTCTACGAAAAACGCGTCGTCGGTTTGGCCGCCAAAAACAAAAATTTCGTCGTCGGTGGCCGGGTCGGTGTAGGTGTAGATGGAGGCGTTGGAGAGGGCCTGGTACCCTGGGGTGGATTTGTTGCCGATGTTGACCGGGGCGGCCAGTTCGTCATCCACCAGGGTGGTGGTGCCAGCCGCGCTGGTTTCTACAACGGTGTAGTATTGGCGACGGTTCCAGTCGGTGTCGGCCAGGCTGTCAATGGTGCCGACGTTGTAAAGGAAAGTATCGGGGTTTAAGACTTCGGTGCGGCTGGAGAGGGTGTAGGTGAAGTCGGCAACTGCGTCTCCGTTGTTGTCTACGTTGATGTCATACAAAACATCTTTGCCCCATTCCCAATAGTTGGGGCCGCCTTCTGGCCCTTCAAAGGGAATCCAACTGGCAATTAAAACCAGGCGGCTGGGGTCGTTGGGGTTGATAAATACATAGGTGTCGGTGTTATCGGCGAAGGCATCTTGGGAGATGAGGGGGGCTTCGCGGTGGCTGGAGGCCAGGGTGGATTTGGAGGCCATCATCATGGTGAAAACCAGCAGAACGGCCGTTGCCAATAAAGTCAATAATTTGTTAATACGTTTTACGGTCACGGGACTATCTCCTTTTGTACAAACTCATACAAACACAATACACAACAACTTACGGTACTGGAGACACGGGTTGTTTTAGCCCATCGTTTCGTCACAGAGTAGCAGCTAAAACATCCATGCCTGAATCGTGAAACATTTTGCGGTAAAATAAGTTGCAACACCTCCTTCTTGAATGTAACTGTGGGTCTCTAATCCACTACTACGCAAAGGGAGGTGGTTTGCATTTATGTAAGTTAGGCAAGATAAGAGTTTATGAAGTTTGGGGTGGGTCAATGGGAGATGGTGGAAAACAGGCAAACGGCCGTTTCCTTCTCGTAGTGATACTTCTTACCTATATCCACGCTTCACCTGTAACCGATACAATAACGGCCGATTCTCAGGTTTTGGAACATGATTACCTGTGAATAAAATGGTTTTTTGGGAACTCAGGGGGTTGACAATCAATGAAACGTGAAACGTAAAACGTGACCAGAGAAATTTCACGTTT
>CAZPEJ010000586.1:0-3651 GCA_964585465.1 uncultured Ardenticatenaceae bacterium | reverse complement strand
GGATGCTGCCTTGCGTGACTGGCTGCAAACTCATTCACTAGAACCTTCTGAGCAAGGGAATTGAAAAGACTATCCTGGACAGCATAGATGAACGCTTCGCGGCGCAGAAAGAAAACCTCTCTGCGCGATACTCATGATGTCTTCAACTTATTCGCAAAAGATTTTCTAAATTTTCGCACTTTGGGGTCAATCACCACCATACAGTAAGGCTGGAATGGGTTATCTTTGTAATAGTTCTGGTGATAATCCTCGGCCGCATAAAACGTTGTGAGTGGGGCAATCTCTGTAACCAGTGGAGCAGACCACAAACCTGACTGGTCCGTTTCCATTTTTAGCCGTTCCGCCACCCCTTTTTGTTGTTCGTTGTGATACAAGATAATAGAACGGTATTGTGTGCCTACATCTGCTCCTTGCCGATTGAGGGTCGTCGGGTCATGGGTGCGCCAAAAGATGTACAAGATGTCTTCGTAAGAAATTTCGCTGGGATCAAAGGTGATTTGGGTGACTTCCGCGTGTCCGGTCGTGCCAGTGCAGATTTGTTTATAGGTTGGGTCGGGCACAGCTCCACCCGCATAACCCGAAACAACCTGGTGAATGCCTTTTACATCCTGGAAAATCGCTTCGACACACCAGAAACACCCCCCACCAATCGTTGCCATTTCAAGTTCAGTTGTCATAAAACCTCCGGGGAGTTATTAGCTATTAGCTATCAGCTTTCAGCTTTCAGCTATTAGCTGTCAGCTATCAGTTTTTTGTTACATGAGTATAGATGCGTTAAATAGATGATTCTTACTGAGGCGAACGCATGGGTTTTTCTGAAAAGGCTACGACAGGTTTTCGTAAGTTCTCATCAAGTTTTTGAAGATACGTTTCCTCCAATAATTCCCTACTGCTTACTGTTCACTGTTTACTGTTCACTGTTCACTGTTCACTGTTCACTGAGTACTGTTCCATCGGCTCGCGCGCGGGGCTTGCGAATCTGCCACATATTACGTAAACTTCTGACCAGTACCTCGGTAATCAATTAGCGTGACTGAATCGTCATGTTTACCGAGCCAGGAGGCAGTTATGAGCAATTTAGTAGGGCAAACGATCAACGAACGGTATCGTCTGGACTCTTTGTTGGGGGATGGCGGCATGGGAACGGTATACCGGGCGTATGATTTGAATCTGGATCGCCCAGTGGCCTTGAAGCTGATGCACGCCCACTTTGCCCGGCAATCGGAGTTTCGGGCCCGTTTGATTCAGGAAGCTAAAACGGCCGCTCAGTTGGATCATCCATCGGCCGTTCGGGTGTTTGATTTTGGGCAATTGGGCGATAACCTGTTTATTGCCATGGAGTACATTGACGGGGGAAGTTTGCGTGAACATTTACGTCGGTTACAGCGAATGCAGAAATTTCTTCCCCTGGCACAAAGTTTACAAATTGCCGCCCAAATTGCTGATGTTTTAGATTATGCCCACCGCAAAGGCATCGTGCATCGGGATGTTAAACCTGGGAATATCCTGCTGAAAAAGCTAAACCGCCCCGATGAACCACACGAACAACCTTTCCGGGCCATGTTGACCGATTTTGGTCTGGTGAAGCTGCAAGAGGGCAACAGCATGACCCAAAGTGGCACTACGCTAGGCACCCCCACCTACATGTCCCCCGAACAGTGCGAAGGAAATCGGCTAGACGGCCGTTCTGACCTCTACGCCCTGGGGGTGGTGCTTTACGAATTAGTCACCAACCAGTTGCCCTTTAACTTCCAAACCCTGTCAGAAGCCCTGGCTATTCACACCAAAGGCACCATGCCTCGCCCTGTGCGTGATCTGCGCCCCGATTTGCCTCCCCTGGTAGATGGGATTTTGGCAAAAGCCCTGGCAAAACGGGCTGAAGACCGTTACGCCGACGGGGCCGAAATGGAACGCGCTCTACGGAATGCCATGATGGCCCTGGATGGCAGCACCCCCACCCAGGTTCTTTCCCGTGAAGAAATAAGCATTTTGGAACGGGTGACAGAACCCCCGGCCGGTTACGAGTTACAAATTGCCACCACCGGCCAACCCACAACCCTGTTTCCGCTGGACAACGCGGTTATCACTATCGGCCGTCAGGCAGATAACCGGATTGTACTGCCCGCTGATGGAGTTTCGCGCCACCATGCCCGCCTGCAAGCCACACCATTGGGGTGGGAAGTGTTAGATTTAGGCGGGGTGAATGGCACCTTCCTCAACGACCGGCGGCTGCGGGCGGATGAACCTGCCTCAATGGTGCCAGGGATGCGGCTGCGGATTGGGCCATATGAGTTGGGGATGCGTGGCCCAGAAGTGACCCCACAAGCGATGGAAGCCACCCAGATTCGTATCTTAGGCTCTACCACACCACCGGTAGAATCGGCCGTTACCATGACCTCCCCCGTTGAACCGTTAGCCATTTTTCTACCCCGCGACACCCTCACCGCCGATCCTGGTGAACGGGTTGAATTTCATGTCGAAGTTGCCAACCAGAGCGAGGTAGACGACCGCATCACCTTGCGAGTGCAGGGTGTTCCAGCCAACTGGCTCACCACCCCCGACGAGTTTGTCACCGTACCGGCCGGGCGCAGTGCCCAACTGATTATTGCGGTCACCCCACCGCGCCACCGCAGCACCCCCACCGGACGGCAACGCCTACGCATCGAACTGGTGTCGCAGCGTTACCCCAATTTGCGCCTGGCGACCAGTGCCAGCCTGATTTTGAACGGGTTTGTAGATTTTGAAGCCCACCTGACCACAGACCAGGTGCGTCTGCCCGACAAAATTGGGGCGGTGGTACAAAACACGGGCAATATGCCGTTGGAGTTTGGTGTGGTGGCCCGCGACCGGCAAAACGCCATTCGTTTTCGCGGCGAACGGGGGCGTATTCGTTTGCAGCCAGGGCAAACGGCTAATGTGGAATTGGAGATGGAGGCCAAACAAGGTGGCTGGTTTGGCGGCGGGGACATTTACCTGTTCGAGATAGATATTGTGACTTCCGGCGGCGAGCGACAGACGTTGGCCGGGGAGGCGCAATCGGGCAGCAGCATTCCGGCCGGGTTGTTGTATGCCCTGGTTTTTGTTATTACCTTTGCTTGTGCCATTGGCCTGTTGTCGCTGCTATTTCGAGATACCCTGTTTGGCGGGAACGCCACAGCGTCGGTGACTCCTGCTTTACCAGTGGTGAATTTGACAGAAACGGCCGTTTCTGCCAGCCAAACCATTGCTGCTGCTACCCAAATTGCGGCGACTGCTGCCGTTGAAGGAGATGCCGACGGGGATGGGTTGAGCAACGCCCAGGAAGTTACCCTGAAAACAGACCCTAACAACGTGGATAGCGATGGGGATGGTTTGCGGGATGGGGATGAACTGCTCTTTTATGGCAGCGATCCTACCAAACGAGATACTGATGGAGACATTTTGCCAGACGGGGATGAGGTGAACATTTATAAAACCAGCCCGTCTAAAGCAGATACCGACGGAGATGGGTTGTCAGATGGTTTGGAGGTAGCCCAGGGGTCTAATCCGTTAGCAACCCCGCCAGCAACCGCCACCCCCACTGCTTCAGCCACTTTGCTGCCAAACATAACCCCCAGCCCCACTGGCACAGCAACGGCTACTTCTACTCCCAGCCAGACACCGACTGCCTCC
>CAZPEJ010000585.1:0-3685 GCA_964585465.1 uncultured Ardenticatenaceae bacterium | reverse complement strand
TTTAACGGGTTTTCGCGGGTAAAAAAACCGCGTTAATCCGCCCAACCCGCGCCGACCCGCGTCCAATCTATGGGACGCGGATTTTACGGGTTTAACGGGTTTTCGCGGGTAAAAAAACCGCGTTAATCCGCCCAACCCGCGCCGATCCGCGTCCAATTCCCAAAAATCCGTGCCAATCCGTTCCATCCGCCCAATCTGTGGTTCATTTCCCATAAGCCTGTTCATACGCAGCCACGCGGTCTGCCTGTTTGAGCAGGTAGCCGAGTTGGTCAATACCTTCTAACAGGCAGGTTTTGCTAAAACCATCAATGGGGAAAGTGGTATAACGGCCGTTTCCCCATCTCACCGTCTGTTCTGCCAGGTTAATGGTGACTGACACCACCGGGCACATCTCAAACAGTTCTTGATGAGTCTGCTCATCCACCACGACGGGCAACAAACCATTTTTTAGGGCATTGTTGCGGAAAATATCGGCAAAGGAGGTGCTGATCACCGCCCGGAAGCCCCAGCCCGCCAACGCCCAGGGGGCATGTTCCCGCGACGAGCCACAGCCAAAGTTGTCACCCGCCAGCAGCACTTTGGCCCCGGCAAACTCGGAACGGTTAAGTGGAAAATCGGGGTTCAAACGGCCGTCTGTTAAATACCGCCAGCGCGAAAACAACCCCTCCACCAGCCCCTCTTTGTTGGTCACTTTCAGGTAGCTGGCGGGAATAATTTGGTCGGTGTCCACATCGTTATACGGCAGTGGCATCAGAGAAGAAGTGAGTGTGGTAAATTGTTGCATAGTGTTTAATGGTGAATTGTGAATCGCTAATTGTGAATGGTGAACGGAGAGACCCCATTCACAATTCACAATTCTTAATTCACAATTCTCAATTCATCATCGTCCTCGGATCAGTTACACAGCCATTCACCGCACTGGCAACGGCCGTTAACGGGCTGGCTAAAAAGGTGCGTCCACCCTTACCTTGCCGTCCTTCAAAGTTGCGGTTGCTGGTGCTAACCGCATATTGCCCCGGCTCAAGTTGGTCGCCATTCATAGCAATACACATCGAACAGCCGGCAAACCGCCACTCGGCCCCAGCCTGGCGGAAAATTTCGTGCAGCCCCATAGCCTCGGCTTGTTTGCGAATTTGCTCCGAGCCTGGCACCACCAACATCCGCACCCCGTCCGCCACTTTACGCCCTTGAATCAGGCTGGCCGCCAGTTGCAGGTCAGATAGGCGCGAATTGGTGCAGCTACCCACAAACACCACGTCCACCTTATGACCGAGTAGGGAACGGCCGGGTTGCAAATCCATGTACCCCAATGCTTTTTCCAGAGTGGCGCGGCGGTTATTGTCGGGTTCGTTGGCCGGGTTGGGGATGGGTTGGCTGATGAACAGCCCCATGCCTGGATTGGTGCCATAGGTGATCATCGGCTCCAGAGCCGAAGCGTCAATGGTGATCACTTTGTCGTAGGTGGCTCCTTCGTCGCTGGGCAGGGTACGCCAGTAGGCTACCAGCTTGTCCCACTCCTCCCCTTTGGGGGCAAATTGCCGCCCGGCCACATAAGCAAAGGTGGTTTCGTCGGGGGCGACCATGCCTGCCCGCGCCCCGCCCTCGATGCTCATGTTGCACAGGGTCATACGGGCTTCCATGCTCAGGCTGCGAACGGCCGTTCCGCCATACTCAAAGACGTAACCCGTGCCACCCGCCACCCCAATTTGGGCAATCAGGGCCAAAATCATATCTTTGGCAGTGACACCGGGGTTTAATTGGCCGTCAAAGCTAATGAAGGCTGTTTTCGGCCGTTCTTGTAACAAACATTGAGTGGCTAACACATGCTCCACCTCGCTGGTGCCAAT
Source organism: uncultured Ardenticatenaceae bacterium (assembly GCA_964585465.1). Taxonomy (GTDB): domain Bacteria; phylum Chloroflexota; class Anaerolineae; order Promineifilales; family Promineifilaceae; genus CAZPEJ01. Next base: position 1,838 of record CAZPEJ010000585.1, on the reverse strand, counting down.
GCCAAAGGCCAATGTGCCAAAGGCCCCATGTGTGGAGGTGTGGCTGTCGCCACAGACGATGGTCATGCCTGGTTGGGTCAGCCCCAGTTCTGGCCCCATCACATGCACAATGCCCCGTTCTGCGCTCTCCATGTTGTAGAGGGGAATACCAAACTCGGTGCAGTTGGTTTCTAGCTGGCGCAACTGTTTGGCCGCCATGTCATCGGCCAGGTGCAAGGAGAGTTCCTTTGTGGGGGTGGAGTGATCCATGGTGGCGACGGTGCGATTCGGCCGTTTTACCGCTAGCCCTTTTGCCCTTAACCCCGTAAATGCCTGGGGCGATGTCACCTCATGCACCAGATGTAAATCAATGTACAACACCGCCGGAGACCCCGGCTCGTGGGCAACGACATGCGAATCCCAAATTTTTTCAAAAAGTGTTCTTGGTTTCATAATGATTTTAGAGAGATTGGAGATTGGAGATTAGAGATTGCCAATCTCCAATCTCTAATCTCCCTTCTTCCCCCCCGCTCCTAACAACTTATTCAACGCTGCCAGATACGCCTTTGCACTGGCAACAATGATGTCTGTGTCTGCCCCATGCCCGCCAAAGGTGCGCGGCCGGGATTGGTCACCCTGGGGGGTGGTGCGCTGGTAGGTTTCGCCATTTTCCGCTTGCAGTCGCACGGTCACTTCGCCAATGGCATCAATGCCTTCGGTGATGGAACGGATGGCAAACTCTAGCAGGGTGTTGGGCATTCCCACGATAGCATCAATGGCTTTGTAGGTGGCATCCACCGGGCCAGTGCCGATAGCGGCATAAACGGCCGTTTCTCCATCTGGTTTTTTTAATCGTACCGTCGCCGTGGGCATTCCCATCGTGCCACACGCCACCTGCAACCCTTCCAGGGTGTACAACTCCTGCGGCTGGTAAATCTGGTCAGCCACCAACGCCTCCAAATCGGCATCTGTGACCACCTTTTTTTTATCAGCCAGGGCTTTGAAACGGCCGAAAGCCTCCTGCAACTGCTCCTGAGTTAGCTCATACCCCAACTCTTGCAGCCGCACCTTAAAAGCATGACGGCCGGAATGTTTACCCAACACCAGCATAGAACGCTGCCAGCCCACCGTTTCCGGGCGCATAATTTCATACGTCTCCTGGTTCTTCAACATCCCGTCCTGGTGAATGCCAGCCTCATGAGCAAACGCATTAGCCCCCACAATGGCTTTGTTGGGCTGCACGGCAATACCGGTGTAGCTGGACACCATACGGCTGACGCGGGTGATTTGGGTGGTATCAATGCCCGTCTCCAGATTAAACACATGGCGGCGGGTATGCAAAGCCATCACCACCTCTTCCAATGAGGTGTTGCCTGCCCGTTCGCCAATGCCGTTAATGGTCACTTCCGCCTGCCGCGCCCCGGCACGAATGCCTGCCAGGGTGTTGGCCGTCGCCAGCCCCAGGTCGTCGTGGCAATGAACGGAGACAGTGACGTTTTCTATGCCGGGGGTGTTTGCTATGATGCCGGAAATTAAACGGCCGAATTCATCAGGTGTGGTATACCCCACCGTGTCCGGGATATTGAGCGTGGTAGCCCCGGCTTTAATTGCCTCGCCCAACACCAAGTACAAAAACTCCGGCTCACTACGCCCGGCATCCTCCGGCGAAAACTCTACATCGGCACAAAGCGACCGCGCATACGCCACCATCTCCCGCACCCGATCCACCACCTCTTCCGGATCCATGTTCAATTTATGTTTCATGTGGATAGGTGAGGTGGCTAAAAAGGTGTGAATACGCGGCCGGGCGGCATATTGCACCGCCTCCCACGCCTTATCAATATCATTCCGGTTCGCCC
>CAZPEJ010000584.1:0-3687 GCA_964585465.1 uncultured Ardenticatenaceae bacterium | reverse complement strand
GGAAATACGGCCGTGACCGTGAAAATATCATCGGATGCCTCATTTCAAATCTCAAACTCGCTTTTAGGGATGAACTATATGCTGGATGTGGGGTACTTAACCATTGAATGTTTGCAACAAACCTGTGAGTTAATGAACAATGGAGGTGTAGAAGTGCTGGTAGAAGGGCAGGGTCTTCGGCTGAATATAGATGGTGTTTTTTCATCACCAGAACCCGCTCATTATGAGGATTATGCCGGGTTTATCATTGTGCCTACACCCACTTCAACACCTACTTCCAGCCCCACTCCTACCGCAACTGCCACCCCATCGCCTACTGTTACTGCTACCGCAACTGCCATCCCTGTAGTATCCACCTTCACGTCAACATCAACCACCGCACCAGATAGTGATGGGGACGGTATTCCTGACGGACTTGATGACTGTCCCGCTGTATCAGGGGATGCCAGCAATGGTGGCTGCCCCGGGGGAGAACCGCCACCACCAGTTGACCGTGGCACACCAGAACCCGCCCCAACTCGATAAAGCGGCGTACTTTGGGTTCATTCAAAAACAACTTTAAACTTTCTTGGAGAGAGAAACCATGAAAAACTACCGGGGGATATTTATAACCTTGTTTTATCTGCTCCTGTTGTTTCTAGTAGGGAATGTCTACATTGTTTTTTCCAGGGAAAAGGATGTGGTACCTATGGCAGATAACAAAGTGGCTGGTGCCTTTGCGGATCTATCCATCACCAAAACAGCATTTCCCGATCCTATAGCGATAGGACAGCTATTAACGTATACCCTGACGGTGGAAAATAATGGGCCAGATACGGCCGTCAACACGCTTGTCATAGACACGTTACCAATCAGTGTCACCTACGCGGCTGATGATTTTTTTTGTGACTATCAAAGTGGTGTCGTCGCCTGTGATGTGGGCACTATGAGCAATGGTACCATCCAAACCATTCACATTTTTGTTGTGCCTAATGAAGTGGGTTTGATTACCAATTTTGCGACTGTGTCTAGCGACATCCCTGACAGTGACGTGAATAATAACAGTGTATTGGTAGATACTGAAGTTCGTAGTGACGTGGAAGCAGACTTAGCGATAACAAAAACTGTATTTCCCAATTCGGCCGTCATTGGGCAAATCGTCACGTATACATTGTCCATTACGAATAACGGCCCAAATACGGCCGAAGATACTGTCGTACAGGATATTTTACCGCCTACATTGATCTATGTATCCAACGACTCTGGCTGTGAACATCTTAATGGCACAGTTATCTGTAATTTAGGGAATTTAACGTCAGGTACAAACCAGGTGGTTCAAATGGCTGTGATCCCCACACAAGCAGAAGATGTCAATAATACAGCCACTGTTTCCAGCCTGGCTGTAGATCCCATTCCAGATAATAACTTAAGTAGCACCACCCTCTATGTCAATGTGCCCGCTACCTTGCCGGTTGATCTAGGACTTACCAAAACGACCGAGCCGGATAGTGTTGTTGGGGAGTTCCTAACCTACACCCTTACTATCACAAATTATGGTCCTTACACGGCTACCGACGTGACGATCATAGATATATTGCCAGAAATTGTAGATTACATATCTAGCAGTGTAGGCTGTAGTGAGGATAGCGGAACGGTAATCTGTAGATTAGGCACATTGAGCAATGGAGCAGTTACTACCGTTCAAATTGTTACCACACCGAACGAGTCTGGCACTGCGAGCAATACAGGTCACGTATTTACTACAGCTCTTGATTATAACGGGAATAATAACGAAGACACCACCACCACTACCGTTTTACCAATGCTGTTTACCATTCATGTACCGTTTATTACAAAACAGCCCATATGCCAGGGTGTTATTCAGATAAGTTCCTCGCGGTTTTTCGGGGTTACTACCTTCATTCCACAGGTTACCTTAAATTTTAACCAGATAGTTTTTGATCCTTTTCCGACAGAGATGAAACTTTGGCGCAGCGACCAACCAGAACCTACCGGCTGGTTACCCTATGCCAATACCTCTACATTAGGATTAAATGGCTCCACCTTTGGTGCTCAAACAATCTATACACGCTTCAAAATGGGGATGGCTCAATGTTCACTCCAACCTGTAACCGTCTTCTACATTCCTAATGGAGATTTTGTCGAGGCTGGTGCTGGCGGGTTATCCCATTGGACAGTTACAAACAATTTGCCTGTGTCTATTGAAAATGGCTTTTTGAAATTAGGAAATGAAACCTATGGCTGTGATAATGTCCCTCTGGGCATGGCAGGTGTTGCATTAAGCATCAATGTCCCGCCTGATTCAGGGTACAGACTCCATGTGGAAGGAACAATCTATACCTATGACCAGTTACCCGACCCCTTAGATGATATTTTTGATGCTTTTGAAATTCATCTCAATGGAAACATTACCCGTTATGGCAACCCCAACCCCCCTTTGAATTGCCAAACCGAGCGGCAGGTTGGTGTAGCCGATGCTCTTTCATTGCAAAATTACAGCGGTTTAACAAACGTTAGCCTGGAAAACCATAGCCGATTCGACAATTATTACAACACCTATACTAAAATTGAACAAGTTTGGATAGGGCCTTAAGGTATTGGTGACAAGTTAAGCAATTGTTGACAAGTCAAGGTTTTTATTTGGCATTAACCCTAAACGGGTTAAACCTGAAATAATGGAAAAACTGGTCCGCTACCAATGAGAATGTTACCGGGTTCTGGCAGGTACCTTCCTGGAAGTATTTACCGCCGATGACTGGACAACCACTAACCCTGAAACAGAAGCAGCCTTGTTACAAATCTGAGAAATGGGTCGGGTTATCATGCAAATGGCCGAGGAACAACTACGTATTATGCAGCAACTAGATAATGCGGCTATTGTTGTGGGACGGCATGATAAACGCATTGCTGCTCTGGAAAGACAACTATCCCCCCGTGATGCCATTACCGATGAACAAACGGCAAAAGTAAAGGCTATGGCGATGACCCTTACAGGGGGTAAATTAGTTGGATAGGCGGCCAGCGCATTGTATAACCTGTGTTTCCAACCGCTCCCTACCGAACTGGGGTTCTATAGTAACTGACGAATACCTACGAAGTAATGTTGTCGCGGGGCAACATCACAAGAGGGTTACTTTATCTACGCTTTATTTGCGGTCAGCCGCCACACCAGGGCAAAAAGCCGAAACCTCATTTTTCCCACCCTCGATAACCTAACCTGAACTCTGTTATAATCTTCCCAACAAACAGCAATTTACAGGTTGCCATGTAAAACAATCCAAAATCGTGTTTATGATATAACTTGGTGGGAGAAAACGGCCGTGCCTATGAAAGATTCCACCCCAAATGAACAGCTTACTGCTTTGCGAGAAGCCATTATAGGGACTTTCAGCCTGGACGAACTGCATACCTTGTGTTTTGATCTAGGGGAAAGGTATGATGATTTGCCAGGGCAGACCATTACTGCCAAAGCCCAAAACTTCGTTGAAAAGTTAGAGCGGTTGCGGCGTATTCCTGCTCTCATTGAAAAACTTAAACAATCGCGCCCAAATGTGATGTGGGACAGCTTCCAGCCCGCCGAACCAGCAGCCCAACCACCCTTCAAAGGGTTGCATTACTTCGATGAAACCGATGAACACCTCTTTTTCGGCCGGGATCAGCTGACCCGTGAACTGGTAGACCACCTGC
>CAZPEJ010000583.1:0-3689 GCA_964585465.1 uncultured Ardenticatenaceae bacterium | reverse complement strand
CGCGAGAGTTTATGGCTCCCTGGAAACGGCCGATTACCCTTTATCGTTGGGCTGCCATCTGGCCAGGGCACGAAGCGGAACACGCGGTGGATGTGCGGCGGGCGATGGGGTTGCGGTGGCCGAAGCGGCTTTCGCATTGAGCGGTGGGAGGTTAGAGATTGGTTGAGAATCTCCAATCTCTAATCTCCCACCACAGGTAAACCAGCATGGTCTTGGTCACAGGGGCAGCAGGCAAAACGGGGCGGGCAGTTACCCAGGCGTTGGTAGCGCGGGGGGTGGCGGTGCGGGCATTGGTGCGGCGGGCGGAACAAACGGCCGTTGTGCGGGCAGCTGGGGCGCAAGAGGTGGTAGTGGGAAATGTGCAGGAAACGGCCGTTCTCACCCAGGCCATGCACCAGACCAGGGGGGTTTATCACATCTGCCCCAATATGCACCCGGCCGAGGTGGAAATCGGCCGTTTGGTGCTGGCAACCGCTAAACAGGCCGGAGTTACCCACTTCGTTTACCACTCGGTTTTGCACCCCCAAACGGAGGAGATGCCCCACCACTGGCACAAACTACAGGTGGAAACATTGATTTTTGCTTCCGGGCTGCCTTTTACCATCTTACAACCCACTGCTTACCTGCAAAACCTGTTGGCAGGCTGGGAACTTATCACCCAACAAGGGGTTTATCGGGTGCCCTATCCGGTGGAGAGCCGTTTGAGTCTGGTGGATGTGGCGGATGTAGCCGAGGTTGCGGCCACTGTTTTGACGGAGGTGGGTCACGCCGGGGCTATTTATGAACTGGTGGGTACCGGGCCGTTGAGCCAGGTGGAGGTGGCGAATCTGTTAGGGCAGGGAATCGGCCGTTTGGTGCAGGCAGAGGAGTTATCATTGGAAAGCTGGATCAGCCAGGCACAAACCTCTGGCATGGGCATCTACCAGCTAGAAACGCTGGCAAAAATGTTCCGTTATTACGCCCGTTTTGGCCTGGTTGGCAATCCACAGGTGTTGACGTGGTTGCTGAAACGGCCGCCCACCGATTTGCCTGTTTTTATCCAAAAACAACTAACAACCTGAACCATGAGTCACAAAACGTTTCGGGATTCTGTGCGTGCTTCTTCTAACGATATTCCCCGTCTGGCTTTACAATTTGCCCGCAATATCGCCTATCCCCGGCTGAATATCGGCCGTTATCTGGCACAAATTGATGAATTGGCCGCAGCAGCCAGGCAACTAATCTCCCCGTTAGACCCCATTTTGCCGCGCGCCACCACCCTGTCCCACTTCTTGTTTCAAGAGCAGGCGTTTGAGGGAAATTCGGCCGATTACGAAGACCCGCGCAATAGCTATCTCAACGAGCTACTCGACCGCCGCCTGGGCATTCCTATCTCCCTTTCGGTGTTGTATCTGGCTGTGGCCGAACGGGTGGGTATTCCAGCTTATGGCATCAGTTTACCGGGGCATTTTATGGTGGGGGTGCGTGACCATACCCAGATTGAGGATTTGCTGTTTGATCCGTTTCATGGTGGGCAACAAGTGAGTGTGGCAGATTGTAAAGTGTTGGTGAGCCAGACGGCGGGTTCGGCCGTTCCATTTCAGCACAATTGGTTGTTGCCTGCTTTATCGCTAGACATTGTGGCGCGTATGTTGAACAACTTGCGGCTCATTTATGTGCAACAGCAGCAGTGGGACAAGGCGATTGCCGTAACGGAACATTTGCGGGTGGTGCAGCCCAAAATGCCCCAGCTCTTACGCGATTTAGGGCTGATTTATTACCACAACGACCAGTTGCGCCAGGCTGCCCAATATCTGGAACTGTATTTGCAGGCCGATTCCCAAGCCTCCGATGCGTTAGCCATTCAACAAGCCCTGCGGGATATTGTGAAAGGGTGGGCACAGCAGAACTAAAAGGAGGGATTAGAGATTAGAGATTGGAAAATCTCCAATCTCTCATCCCAATAAAATTGCATCAATCTCAATGGCTGTTATGGGGTGGTGAGCAGGTAAACCCCACCTCCATCTGGGAAACCGCCCAAAAGAGGTGGGCGGCTTGGTGGGCTAGTCGAGGGTGGTGGACTATCTGCCCAGGAAAATTGGTTCACTTCATGGGCGCGGTGTACTCCACCGGCCCCTGTATTGTCACTGATACCTTTGTTAATCAGCCCCAACTCGCCTGTAGCCAGAATAATTGCCAAAACCTGGGCAGCATCTTTTGAATTGTCCAGGCTGGAAACTAACAACTCGATGTTCGCTCATCTCTTGAGTTAAAAACGAAATTTCAAAACCGTTATATATTGTGATCTACATAAGATTAAGTCCACATATACACATTGACATAAATAATTTGCTTCAAAAAGGTTATGCTGAGAAGGTTCAAGTTTTTATTTATGTCAATAAAACCCTATAAACTTCGACACATAGGTCAATTTTGGAAATTACTCAAAAAATAAGCAAACAACCTGCATTAAAAGGGGAATAACAAATGTGCAGTAAACCAAAGTGGCCCAGGGTATTTATTGGTGTAGTGTTGTTCATTTTGATGAGTCAATTAAATGGGTGTGGTAGAGAAGAGAAGCTTTTACCTGCTTCCCCCATACCATTACCCATCTCCACTCTTCTACCCCTTACTCCGACCATCTTGCCATCGGAAGACACACCGTTTCCTGTTAGTTCACAGCCTACCCCGGTAACTATCATGGTAAACGGCGAATCCATTACGTTGGTGCCGGGGAATGTATCACCAGAGAATTATGAGCTGGCCCAAACGCCTGAGTTTAATGACCAGACGGAGTGGGTGTTTGTCAATGGCATGTGGCAACCCCAACCTAATCGTGTCACGGTTCCCCTGGAGATTTGCGAAGTAGACCCAGTTCACCTGGGTTGTTTAGGGTTACACGATCCCACCCCCACGTTGATGGCCGCCATCTCTCCTACCCTGCAAACATTTACCGACACTCTGGGGCGTTTTGCTTTTGACTACCCCGTTGGTTGGTACACGTTGCCGGTCACACCCCGCCTTGAAGATGGTATTCAACTGTTAGATGCTCCCCTCTTAAACCAGGCGAGCCGTTGGGTAACGTTTGATGTTTTTACCAATCCAGACAAAATTCCTTTATCGCTTTGGGTCAGCATGAGGGGGGCTGTCTGGTCTGGCAAGATTGTGGCGGAGCAAGAAGATGTGATCAACGAGGTGTCTGTGATACGTCAGACGTTGCAAAACGAAAATCCGACTATCAGCGAGCCTTACGTTTATGCCTTGATTTGGTGGGCACAAGGGGAAAATATCTTGCTGTGGACGGCCTGGCCCGGAGAGCAAGCAGAAACTTTGAACCTGTTGGAACGAATGGTGACTGGTTTCCGCACTCTTCAATGAAGTTCGGCCGTTTCTGCCCCGTGTTTTGAAATGGAGGAAGTGGGGGAAACGGCCGTTTCTATGTTCAATTGACTACCCGTTTTTACAACTTTATACTTGTCACATGGCAAGACGAGATATTATCCACAACGCCGTTAAAAACGCTTTAGTCAAAGATGGGTGGCAGATAACAGCTGATCCCTATCGTATCATTTACAAAGATGCTACATTGGAAGCTGATATGAAAGCCGATAAGTTAATTGCGGCCACACTGGCAAATCGTAGCATTGTAGTTGAAGTAAAAAGTTTTTTACACCCCTCTTTTATTCATGAATTTTTAGCTGCCTGTGGTC
>CAZPEJ010000582.1:0-3697 GCA_964585465.1 uncultured Ardenticatenaceae bacterium | reverse complement strand
AGCGGATCGAAATAACTTCATTTACATCTGGACGATGGACAATCCCGAAACACCGGTCATCTTCGACAGTGGGCACCAAGATAGGATTAACGCCCTGACCTTTGACTCCACCGGACAACAAATCGCCTCTGCCAGCGACGACCTGACAGCCCACGTCTGGCAGATAGATGAGCTGCTAACGGATGGGGAACCGCTGGTGTTGTCTGGGCATGTGGATTGGGTCTTGGCGGTTGCTTTTTCTCCAGACGGGGCCACACTGGCAACCGGCAGTTGGGATCGCAGCATTCGCCTGTGGGATTTAACGGCCGAAGACCCCAGCACCGCCCCCACCCTATTGACCGGGCATGGGGCCATTGTAGACTCCCTCATGTTTAGCCCCGATGGTGGCACCCTGGCTTCGGCCAGCGACGACCGCACGGTGCGGCTGTGGCGGGTTTCGATTAGCAGTTTTGTGCAAATTGCCTGTCAGCAAGTACGCCGCAATCTGACATTGTTAGAGTGGCAACGGTACCTGGAAGGGGATAATTACCGCCGCACCTGCCCCAATTTCCCCGTTCACCCCACGTTGCTGGAGGCAGCCCGCCAGATGGCCCGCGAAGGGCAAGTGGCCGAGGCGCAGGCTTTGTTTGCGGAAATTATGCAGGCTGACCCCGCCCTGACATTAGATATACAGATGGAAATTCAAATAGCGCAGGCAGAAACATTGGTGGCTGAAGCCGAGTCGTTGGTCTTGAGTGGGGAGGTAGAGGAAGCACTGGCGACGTATGAACAAGCTCTCAATCTGTATCCAGAACTCGGCATAGACCCACTGACAGAAGTGAACCGTTTGGTGGTGAGGCGGCTGATAGACGAGGCGTATACGCTTTTGAGTGAAGGCGAGATACCAACAGCATTGGACAAATTTACCGAGGCGCAGGCTTTGTCGGCGGCAGAGATTACCGCCGCCGATTGGAATTTGCTCTGTTGGCAGGGGAGTTTATGGGGGTTTGCCAGTGAGGTGTTGCAGGCGTGTGAAACGGCCGTTTCCCTCACCCCAGAAGATGGCTGGATTCGAGACTCCCGCGCCCTGGCCCGCGCCCTGACGAATGACTTTGCCGGGGCTATTGCTGATTATCAATTTTTCCTCACCTGGGCTGTCAACAAAGCGGAAGCTGAAGAAATCGCCCAACGCCGTGCCTGGTTAACGGCCCTGCAAGCTGGCCGAAACCCCTTTGACCAGGCAACGTTAGAGTCGCTGCGCTAAAGTGACGTTGTGACATTCATCAGTCCCACAGACTGCCCTTCATCACTTCAATTTACCCCCAAAATCCCCCATACTGGCACTATAGATTCCCAACAGATATTTCCCCGTGACCAAAGATGAAGGTTGCAAAACCTTCACCTTTGGTCTTAATCCTTTACAGGAGATGCACATGGCAACAGGTCGAATTGTGATTGATTTAGAGCGGTGTAAAGGGTGCGAACTGTGCCGCACTGCCTGTCCTCAAGATGTGATTGCCCTGGCGGATCAATTAAACAGCAAAGGGTATCGTCCCGTGATTTTGTTAGACCCCAAACATGAATGTACGGGTTGTGCGCTTTGTTCGGTGGTTTGCCCCGATGGGTGTATTACTGTTTACCGGGATGTGCCGGTAGCCAATGAACGTCGCCGCCCAACGGCCGTTTCGCATCAAGTGGAGGCAGTCTCATGAAACAGTTATTAAAAGGAAACGTAGCCATTGCCGAAGCCGCCCTTCGTGCCGGATGTGAAGCCTATTTCGGTTATCCTATTACCCCTCAGACTGAATTATTGGAGTATATGTCCCAACGTATGGTGGAGTTGGGGCGCCCATTTTTGCAGGCAGAAAGTGAAGTAGCCGCCATTAACATGGTGTATGGGGCTGCTGCCTCTGGAGCGCGGGTGATGACTTCTTCCAGCAGCCCAGGTATCAGCCTGATGCAAGAAGGGTTTAGTTACATTGCTGGCTCCGATGTGCCAGCCGTAATTGTGGATGTGATGCGCGGTGGGCCTGGACTGGGCAATATCCAACCCAGTCAGAGTGATTATTACCAGGTGACAAAATCGGCCGGGCACGGGGATTTCCACCCTATCGTTTTGGCCCCGGCCTCGGTACAAGAGGCCATAGATTTGACTGTTTTGGCGTTTGATCTGGCCTGGAAATACCGCACCTTGACGTTTGTGTTGTTGGATGGGGCCATTGGGCAGATGATGGAGCCAGCCGAACTGCCCCCCATGCGCGAATTGAACCGGGAACGGCCGTCTTGGGCTGTTACCGGGGCTAAAGATAGAGAGAAAAACCTGATTTCTTCCCTATACCTGGGGGCGGCTGAACTGGAACGGCTGAACCAGGAGTTACAACTCAAACTTGCTTACATCCAATCCAATCATGAAATCCGTTATGAAACGTACCAGACTGAAGACGCAGAAATTTTGTTGGTTGCTTTTGGCACAGCGGCACGAGTAGCCCAAACGGCCGTTCAGCAATTGCGCCGCCAACATGTTCCTGTCGGGCTGTTCCGCCCCATCACGTTGTGGCCTTTCCCCGAAAAACCATTATTACAACTGGCACGTCAGGTTAAATCTATCCTGGTGGTCGAAATGAACGCCGGGCAAATGTTCCATGATGTGCGAGAAATGGTTGGTGGGCAACTGCCTGTTAAGTTTTTTGGTCGTACTGGTGGCATTATCCCCATGCCGGAGGAAGTGATAACGGCCGTTCAAGAGCAATTGAACGCCATCAGTCACCTGCTCAACGGTTTTGTTTCCCTCACAACGGATTATTGGAGTTAAACCATGATTGCCACACCCATTTTGAAACAAGAACAAATTGTCTACCAACGCCCAGAAACCCTGACCAATACCTATACCCACTACTGCCCCGGCTGCACACATGGCACCGCCCACCATCTGGTGGCAGAAGTGATTGATGAGTTAAAAATCCGCGAACGCACGATTTTGGTCGCTTCTGTGGGCTGCTCTGTTTTTGCCTATAACTACTTCAATGTGGACGCTTGCGAGGCGGCGCATGGCCGCGCCCCGGCCATGGCCACCGGCGTGAAACGTGTCCAACCCGACAAAATTGTTTTTACTTACCAGGGGGACGGCGACCTGGCCTCCATTGGCATGGCGGAGGTTATCCATGCCGCCACACGAGGCGAAAAAATCACCGTCATCTTTGTCAACAATGCCAACTATGGCATGACTGGTGGCCAGATGGCCCCCACGACGTTGATTGGGCAAAAAACCACTTCTTCCCCCTTCGGCCGGGATGCCCAACTGGCTGGTAAACCGATTCGTATGGCCGAGCTATTGGCGGGATTACCGGGCACGGTTTATGCGGTGCGCCGCAGTTTGCACGATGCCCGTCACGTTCTCCAGGCCAAAAAGGCCATTCGCGCCGCTTTTGAAGTACAAATAGCTGGTTTAGGTTTCAGCATTGTCGAACTGCTTTCTTCCTGCCCCACCAACTGGTGTATGACCCCCAACGAAGCCTTAAACTGGATCAAGGAAAATATGATCCCTTATTACCCGGTTGGCGATTTTAAGCTGCCGGAGAAAGAGTAGGCAGGGGACAGGAGACAGTAGACAGTAAACAGTAAACAGTAGACAGTAAACAGTAAACAGTCACTGCTCACTGTTCACTGTTCACTGTTCACCGTTCACTGTTCACTGTTCACCGTTCACTGCTCACTGTTC
>CAZPEJ010000581.1:0-3706 GCA_964585465.1 uncultured Ardenticatenaceae bacterium | reverse complement strand
AGCAGTTCCCCCGCATTGCACGGCAAAAAAGGGGGACTGTGCCCACCCATGTGGTTGGGGATTCATCCGAAGGGTGGGCAGAAGCGGTACGCGCCGGGTTGCAAGCGTGGTTCCAGGGGGGGGATATACGATTTGATTACTCAGAAGTGCGCCCGGCTGGGGCACCCCTGCGAATTAAGGGGGGGCGGGCTTCTGGCCCGGAGCCGTTGCGAAAGATGTTGGACTTTGCTCGTGGCCGCATTTTGTCGCGTCAGGGGGGGTTTTTGCGCCCCATTGATGCCCATGACATTATGTGTGCAGTGGGAGATGCGGCCGTTTCTGGCGGTGTTCGTCGCACTGCAATGATTTCTTTGTTTGATTATGATGACCTGGAAATGCGTCATGCCAAAGATGGAGATTTCTGGCGCAACAATAGCCAGCGGTGGAATGCGAATAATTCGGCCGTTTGGCCCGACCGCGAATTAACCCAGGCAGAAATTACCCGTTTTGTCCTGGATATGGTGGAATCGGAACGGGGCGAACCAGGCATTTTTAACCGCAAAGCAGCCATAGAAAATCGGCCGTTGCGCCGCACCACCGACCAGTTTGGCACCAACCCATGCGGTGAAATCATCCTCAAACCAGCCCAATTTTGCAACCTCACCAGTGTAGTGGCCCGCGCCGACGACACCATGGAAACTTTGCGGGAAAAGGTGGAACTGGCAACCATTATTGGCACCATTCAATCTATGGCTACCCACTTCCCTGGTTTGCGCGAGCAGTGGCGCAAAAACTGCATTGAAGAACGGTTATTGGGGGTAGACCTGAATGGGCAAATGGATAGCCAGGTGGCCCAAGACCCGGCCGTACAGCAGTATTTACAAGAAGTGGCCATTGAGGTAAACAAGAAAACGGCCGAACTCCTGCAAATCAACCAATCCGCCGCCATCACCTGTGTCAAACCTTCTGGTAACTCCTCACAGATGCTCAACTCCTCATCCGGTTTACATGCTCGTTGGGCACCCTACTACATTCGCAACGTGCGGGTAGGCACTCACACCCCAGTTTTCAAAGCATTACGGGATGCCGGAGTCCCCATGGATCCAGAAAATGGGCAAACCCCCGATACCGCCACCACCTGGGTGGCCCACTTCCCGGTCAAATCCCCCGACAACGCCATCACCCGCAACGGCAAAGGTGCTATTGAACAGTGCCAATACTGGCTGCAAAACAAACTCCATTACACCGAACACAACCCCTCTTGCACCATCACCTATCGCCCCGACGAAGTGATTGACCTGGTCAAATGGATTTGGGAACACCAGGACAAAATTGGTGGCCTGGCCTTCTTGCCCGCTTCCGATGCTCAATATGACCAGATGCCCTACATGGAGATTAGCCAGGAAGAGTATGAACAACTAGCCGCCAAATTCCCGGAAATAGATTTTTCCAAAGTGTATCGGTATGAAGAAGAAGACCTGACAACAGCAGCCCAAGAGCTGGCTTGTGTGGCAGGCATTTGTGAAGTGTAGATAGATAAGTCTGATTGTCAGCTTGTTAGGCAAAATTAACTATATCGGCATTCAATCGCTATGTTGACACACCGAAATGGATTGGGCATAATACGATTGAACTTCCAGAGGTATGGTTGACCACTTACAAGAGAAGTTGGTAACTTGGTCAAAAAGCAAGCTATTTTAATGGATGAGATGGAGAGGAAAAATGAAACAATCGCCCCAAACAAAACCAAGTGACCAGTCAAAAAAGCCGGAAACACGCACCCGATATGAACGCCCCGCCATTCTTTATGAAGGACAAATCAGCACCCGTGCTGGTTCTCCCTTGATTATTGATGGGAGATCAACTGATGTAGTGGATCCTGCCGAACTGTTTACGGATAATTAGGAGCTCTTTCACCCCCAAAACCGAGTTTTTTGGAGAAACTCAGTTTTTTTCATTAATCAAAACCGAGTTTCTTGGAGAAACTCGGTTTTTTTATGCCAGAAAAGTTGTCTGTTGTTCTATACTGAAATCAATTTGGAACCAGAAGTTTTCAAAAGTCGTATATCTTCGGCCGTTTGGCCCCATTTCTTGAAATCTGGTCGTAACATTGATGGTCAACCTCTCGTTTTTTAGGATGATCTCAATTATATCAATTTCTATTGTTTTCAACTTGATTTGAGTTTAGTTTCGAGTTTGGGGTAAGTTAGTTGGAGTAAATACGGGATACGTCCAGAAATTTACAGTAAGGATAACTTCTTAGGGTATGGCCTGTTCTAATTTTGATGTTGCCAATTGAGTGTATGGATTGTCAGGATAATCCTGCCAGAGTTGCCAGTAAGTTTGAATAGCCGCTGTTTCATTATTTGTCAGTTCGTAGGCCAGGCCAAGCAAGTAGAGCAGGCGGGGCTTCACCAACGGAATGCCATAATCTGGACCTTGCTCAATAATTTCACCAGACAGGAGGGTTTCCAGCAGAGTCACGGCTGTTTGCGCCTCCCCCAGGTCTAATAGTGTATGTCTAATTTCTTGTATTGTCTTTGCCTGCTCATATTCAGGCGAAGTCCACGGTGGGGCTTCAAAGCCCTGGCTTTCATTGTTCCAGGTATAGACTACCTGTATCCCAGTTGTTCTTTCAACAATGATTTGTATCGCTCCTATAGTAGAAGTAAGATGGTAGTTAGCAATCCCTCGAGTAGTTAGCAGTACATTCGCTTGAGTTTCCTCCATCTGGAACACAACCAATTCTTCATTGGCTTGTATCAGATAGACCGTATTTGGGTGATTACTGAAAGTGAATGTCTCAAAATGGGATGGGGTAGGCGCGGCATCAAAACTGGAAGGAATGGGAATGACAATAGTTTCGTCAACTCCCGCGATAAAAAGATAGAGGTTCCACCGACCCTTTTCTTGGATGGAAACCAACCAATCCGCCTTACTGTCATCAGAGAAGTCATGGTCAGCCAGAATGAGGAAAGGGATGTGGTGTTCTTGGAACCACGTTTCCAGTTCCTCCGTATTGGTAAGGTTCAGTTCAGATACGGATGCATCGAAAGCCAGAGACCGGTCGCATAAGATATCCAGAGAGGTGAAAGTATACCAGCTCCAGTCGAAAAATCCCCATAACGCCTCTACTCTATCCTCTTCCGATCCTATGTAATTACTGTTACGTGGATTAGCATCCAGGTCGGCTTGAGCCGTTTGGATAACGGCTGCACAGGCCGCGAATAAATCTGCTTGTGACTGGTAGACAGAGAGAAAAGCGGCCGCTAAACGGGGAATGAGTGTGTATTGTGGTGTAGGTGGATCAGTTGCTAATTCTTCCATGATTACTTTGGCCGATGTCTGTTGTCCGGCAAGCGCATACCAAACCCCCAACTTGAAAAGTAGGAAATCCTGAGAGGCAACTCCCCATCGGTCGTATTCAGATGACCACTGGTAACGAATTGGTTCAAAGACCGGGATCGCTAGTTCGGCTGGCGCGTAATACGCCCACCCGGCTCGGCATTTGTCGGGTTGGTTCTCATCATAAGCGATGCGACGATCCTCTGTGAAAACATACACCGTGCCATTCCAGCTATAAATCCGTTGAAACTGAAAACCCTTACAATCTTCTCCAATCGAGTTGTGGTAATTGATTTGCCTGATAACAGATTGTGTGCCATCCATACCTGGTGAACTGAAGTGCCAAACATCATCACAACTATAATCAAAATAGTCACTATAA
>CAZPEJ010000580.1:0-3714 GCA_964585465.1 uncultured Ardenticatenaceae bacterium | reverse complement strand
CTACGACTTTCAAAAACACCAACGGCAGCCCCCGCTCATCTTCACACAACCCATGGAAATTGTGGCCGGGCATGGCACCATCAGCCAGTTGGAGGGGCAACCCCATGTTCATTTACACCTTACCCTGGCCTTTCGGGATGCCTCGGCTGCACACGGCATCACAGTAGTGGGCGGCCACGCTGCCCGCGCTCTGGCGTTTGCTGTTGAATTTACCCTCACCGCCTACGACGGTGCCCCCATGCAGCGCACCTTTCACCCCGGCACGGGTTTGATGCTGTGGCAGGGATAAAAAGATGGTATCGAGAACCCTTATTTTCGATACACCTTAATACCCTCACAAAGGACATAAACTAACATTTTCATTGAGATTGAAGATTGTAAATCTCTAATCTCCAATCTCTAATCCCCTTAATTTGCGCCCTTACGCAATATAACTTGCCTATGTTCAACAACAAAACAAAACAAAAACTACAACAAGGTCATCCCGTTTATGGCGTGATTTCTGGGGCAAATGACCCGAAAATTGCGGAATTGATTGGCCTGAACGGCTTTGATTATTACATGATTGATGCAGAACACAGCCCCATGACCCCGGCCGTTGCTGTGAACATTGTGCGGGCGTGTGAAGTGGTGGGTATCACTCCCCTGGTGCGTGTAAGCCAGAAAGACCCCAAAGCCATTTTGCCTTATCTGGATGCCGGGGCAATGGGGATTATGATGCCAGGGTTGGAAACGGTGGCCGAGGTGGAGATGTTGGTAACGGCCGTAAAATACCCCCCGTCAGGTAAACGAGGTTTAGGGTTGGCTCGCTCCGCCCACTACCTGATGGGTGGGGTATCGCAGGCAGCTTATGTGGCCTGGGCTAACGAACAAACGCTGGTGTTGCCCCAGTTTGAAGATGCGGCTCTGTTACCGGTGTTACCCCAGTTAACGGCCGTTCCTGGGGTAGATGGTTTTGTTATTGGCCCGCGTGACCTCTCCCTGAGCATGGGGTACGCGGATGGCCCCGACCACCCTGAAGTGCAACGGGTGATTGACGAAGCCATCCGCCTCATTCGAGCGGCCGGGTTGGTGGCAGGGATTACGGCAGGCAGCAAAACGGCCGCTCAAACCCAACTGTCTCGTGGTGCCTCCTTCATCTTGCACTCCCTCCCCGGCCTCATCCAGGCAGGTAGCCAGGCGTTTTTCTAAGAGATTAGAGATCGGAGATTGGAGAGCAATCAATCTTTAATCTCCAATCCCTCTTGCCATCTAGCCACAAAAATTTGACAAAGCAATTAGGGCGAATTATCATATTGTCGTAATGTTACGACATTTTGAATAGCTACTATCTCCAACCCCAGGTGATGGAGAACCCGCCGAGAAGGATACGTCATGACAGTTTTGGATAGAGCCTCACCAATTCCGTTGTACTTCCAACTCAAACAAGTTTTGTTAGAGAAAATAGAGCAGGCCGAATGGCGGCCGGGCGACCTGATTCCAACGGAGCAAGAGCTACAGGATAACTACGGCCTGAGTCGTACCACGGTGCGCCAAACCCTGACCGAACTGGTCAATGAAGGACGGCTGGACAGGCAACGCGGGCGTGGCACGTTTGTCACCAAACCTAAATTCACCCACAACCCCAATAACCGTCTGGGAGCTTCTGAGTATTTGCGGCAGCAAGGGATTGAACCAGGGTGGAAATTGATAGACGCAGCCTGGATTCAGCCACCAGAAGATGTCAACCTGAAGCTAAAAATACCTCTGGACAGCCAGGTGTATCGCATTCGCCGGTTGCGGTTGGCGAATGGGGAAGCGATAGGGTATCACCTGGCTTATTTGCCTGCTTCGGTGGCGGCGCAGATTAACCAGGACGTTTTAGAAGAGGGTGGCTCTTTGCGTTACCTGCGAAATGTGCCGCAGATGGAAACCAGCAAAGCCTCCCGCACCATTGAGGCCAGTGCGGCCGCAGAGTTGGAGGTGAAGTGGTTGGGTTTGAAGTTAGGAGAGCCGGTGCTACTCATTGAACGGATCATCACGGCCGAAGATGGTACCCCCCTGGAACTACTTTGGGCCTCTTATCGTGGCGACCGTTTTAAGTATCAAGTCACCAGTTAAAACAGGGCGTGAAGAGATGAGAGATTTAGGCAATCTGTAACAGGAGTTTTGGGTGTTTCGGATTTTGTGGGGTTTGCTGTGAAACGTAAAACGTGAAACGTGAAATTTCTCTGGTCACGTTTTACGTTTCACGTTTCATTGGCTGTCAATCCCCTGAGTTCCCAAAGAACAGGAGTTTTTTTTTATGCAGATCACCATGAACACAGAGGTTAATTACGGTACACCGCTGCCCCGGCCGTATCAATGTTTTATGGGGCGATGGGAAGGGTTGTGCAAAACCTTCGATGCCAAAGGGCAGTTTATTGAAGCAGCGGCCGTTCACATGAATGTGTATTGGATTGACGAAAACACCTGGCATTTGCATGAGTATTTTGAAAATTTATATGAATTTGGCCCGGCCGATATTCATTCTGACGTTATGGTAGAAGGGAAATCTTGTTATGGGGCAAATTCGGCCGTTTCTCTGGAAGGAGCAGAAATCACCCCCTATAACTACGTGTTCACCATCGTCAGCAAACTTTCCAACTCCACCGTATACAACAACCATTACTTTTTAGATGCCAACAATCGGCGCATCATTACTCATAAAGTGCGCGATGGTAAAACACATATTTTTCAGATACAAGATTTTGTCCGCGTTGGGTAAAAACGGGTAACTGTTCAGACATTATGATTATTCAATCAACTCCCGCAAGTCAATCTCACTTTGTTATTCGCCAGACAGACCATGCACGATTGTCTGGGGCGTTTGCCAGGGCGTTTGGGAACGAGCAGTTTGCCCCGCTCCACCCGGCCGAACCAATCATTTTTGCGGTGGCGCACCACGACGAAGGGTGGCAACAGACGGATGAGGCGGTGTTGCCGGATGTAAATACCGGTTTACCCTACCATCTGACACAAACACCGTTGCCGGAACTGATAAAAACAAGCTCCCGTTCTCCCCAGTTTAATGAGCAGCACCATCCTTACAGTGGCATTTTGTCGAGTATGCACACCTACGGGCTGTATAACGGCCGTTACGGGTTAAGTGATAAGGTGTTTGTCAACCTGGTGCCTGCCGAACACAAAACGGCCGTTCTGACGATGTTAAACGAAGAGTTGGCGCGGCAAGAACGGTTAAAAGCAGTGTTGCGCCAGCAGGCAGAAACGGCCGTTTGGGTGCAAGACGATGTCCTGTTTCACAACTACAAACTACTGCAATTTTTCGATACCCTGGCCCTCTACTTTCACATGACCAGCCCCCAGGCGCGAGGTGAGAGCCACTTTCTCAACGTACCGCAGGCGGTGGGGCAGGATGTGACCGTCACCATTCGCCCGGCCGGGGATAACCGTTACCAGTTGACCCCGTACCCTTTCCGCCAGCCAGCCATGACCTTTAGCTACGTGGGGCGTTATCTCACCCCCCAACCCCCCGGCACCGATTTACGTGTTTACATGAACCAGATAGAGCCGGAGCAGGAGACATTGGTCTTAATTTAGGAGTGACTATCAAATAACCTGAACAAGTCAATGATGGATATGAAACGTAAAACGTGAAACGTGAAACGTAACCTGTCACTATCACGTTTCACGGACAAGTTGTTGAATCTAATAAATCGTTACGCCTTATAACCA
>CAZPEJ010000579.1:0-3717 GCA_964585465.1 uncultured Ardenticatenaceae bacterium | reverse complement strand
AGTGCCCCGTTTGGCGCGGCAACCGGCCACTTCGTCATACCCCATATCGAACCCGGCATCAGACGGCCGAACTTCATCTTCAAAGTCCACCAAAACAGGTGAGTTGGGGTCGGCAGCATCTTTGACCGGGGAGTCTACAATCAGGTGGTAGAGGGAATCAGAAAATTGTGGGTTGACCAACAGGTTGTTGCCCAGGTCGGTGACACCCACATTGCTGTTATTCCACAGGTCGCTGTAGCTCATGCTGGTGCTGTTGTTACCGTTGTGCCAAATGGCCGAGCCGGTTGGAGCCGCGTTATCGGCCAAAATGGTGCTGACAATAACGGCCGTTGCTCCGCCATTATACAACCCACCGCCACCCGTCTGGGCTTCGTTATCTGCAATCGTAGCGTGTATCAGGTTGAGGCTGCCATTTTGGATGTAAATGGCTCCACCATTTGACGCAGCCGAGTTTTGGGCAAACAAGGAGTTTTCACCCTCCAGGCTGCCGTTGTTCAGGTAAACAGCCCCGCCTCCTTGAAAGGCTGCCACCCCGGCGGCCGAGTTGACACGGAAACTATCTTGTTCCAGCCGCAGGGTAGTGGCAGTGGCGTAAATCGCTCCACCGTTGGAGGTGGCTGTATTGGTCAAAAAGTGGCTTTGTAACACCTGGACATTGGAGTTAGTGCCAGCATAAATGGCTCCACCCTGGCTGGCCTGGTTTTCGGCAAAAATGATTTTGGTAAATACTGGCTGTGCCTGGTTGCCCACAAAAACGGCTCCACCGGTGGTGTTGCTGCTACCATTCCACAACATCATATTGTCAAAGGTGGGTTGGATGGAGGAGCCAGGGGCAATGTTAAAGATACGGGAAGTTCCACCACCGTTCAAAACGGTTTGGTCTGGCTCTAACTGTTCGGTGAAGCTGTTGTTCCAGCCACCGCTGATGTAAATGGTATCGTTGACGGCAATTTCTTGGGAGACGTTGTAAGTGCCGTAACGTACCCGCACTTCATCCCCAAAGGAGGCCTGACTGACCCCTCGTGTTACGGTTGAACAGGGGAAATCCTTTTGGGTGCAGTTGTTGTTGGTGTCTTGCCCACCAACGGAGACGTAACGAATGCCGGTGGTGGCTTTGGCGGTGATGGTAATGGCAACGGTGTCGAATACGTCGGCGTTGTATTGGGAGGTGGCCTGGATGGTAGAGGTGTTGAAGAAACCACTAGGGGCAAAGGGGGGTACGGTGACACGCACTTGAACGGCCGTTGTTTGGTTGGGCGCGAGTGGCACAACAAACAGGTTGCTGGGTAACAGTTCGGCCCAACCACCCGGATCGCTGCTTAAAGTGACGGTGATATTGTCAAGGGAGTCACCGGTATTGGTCAGCAGGTGGGTGAAGGTCATGACTGTGTTGGGAAAGAGTGAATCGGAGTAATTGGGGGTAAAACTGATGCCAGAGATGGGCTGGATAATGGCACGAACCTGTACCACATGCTGCAAAGCAGGGGAAACCTGGGATGTGGCGGTGATGGTGATGAGGCTATCTGCCAGGGCCGGGCCGTCGGGGACGGTGAGGGTGGTGGCAATATCGGCCGTTTCGCCCGGAGCCAGATTGGTTATGTTTGCCGGACAGGTGATGCCCCAACCCGCGTCATTGTCACAACTAAAGGTGTAGGAATCAACGGCTGTACCCACATTTTCCAGGACGTGATCTAAATCGGCCGTACTATTACGCGGCACGTAGGTTTCGTAGAAGAGAGGGGTGAAGGTGAATTGGGGTACGCCGGGGTGGTATTCGTCGGCTCCCACATCCACCGCACCACCATCGGGGAACGGCCGTTCTTCACTATCAATATCTATGTCAATGGTTGCCGGGGTAGCCGGGTCGCCAGCGTCTATGTTGACACTGCTGCTCAACAGGTGGTAATTGTTATTTGTGGGATTGACAAAATCTGGGTTCCCGACAACTTCATTTAGCAGGTTAACATTATCCCCATCATTAAAAATGTTGTTATAAGCTCCATTAACTGTGGCACTCCCCGCGTTAAAGATACCATCATTGCTACTGCCCGAATTAAAGGCCACGATATTGTTGTAGATATTAACCTCGGCGGCTGTGGTATCAATATAAATGCCACCTGTTCCCCCGGCCGAGTTGTAGACGATGGTATTGTTCCAGAGGGTCATATCATAGGCGAGATATACCGCCCCAGCGAGGGCAGTGGCTGTATTGTTGAAAAAGATATTATTTTGCAACCATCCTGTAATGTTTGCTGAACCTGTACCAAACCCACCACCACGCCGGGCGTCATTCAGGTAAATGAGGTTACCTTCCAAAAAAGCACGGCTTCCATCTTCCAAGAAGACTCCCCCACCGATAGGGGTAAGTGTTGCGCCGCCCCCGGCCAAATTGTTGTAAATCAGGTTAAAACGTATCATGCTGTCGCTGGTGGCTGTGTCGTTATTTACAAAAATGCCTCCACCAGAACGGGGTGCGCTGTTATCATAAATTTGGTTGTTATAAATGTTGGAACTGCCTGCATCATAAATACCACCCCCATTGGCACCGCTACCAACGGCGCGGTTGTTATAAATGCGATTGTTAAAGATGGTGGGGCTGCCGCTGACAATGTTAATGCCCGCCCCAGCATTACTGGAGCCTTCGCGGATGGTAAATCCCTGGAGTATTGCATCGCCGGTGATTAACACGACTCGGCGAGCATCTTGTCCGTCCAGGATGGTTTCGTTGGCGATGGGGTCGGGATCGCCCCAACTGGTATCGTATCCGCCGATCACGCTGATGTTTTGGGTCAGGTTTAATACTGGGCTTGTCCCAGTGCCAAAATAACTGCCTGCGGCTACCCGCACTTCGTCACCATTGGCAGATAGATCAACGGCCGTTTGCAGGGCACAAGGTAAAGCCTGGGAACAAATGCTTCCGCTGCCGGTTTCCGTTACATACCGAATAACGGCCGTTGGGCCATTTCCCTGGGCAGCCGAGGGCAAAACGCCCACCAACCAAAAGAGGAGCAATACTCCAACCGAGGCTATGATGGGAACAACCCCCATAAAACCCAATCGGCGGGTTCTTTGCTGGTGCATGGCGTAAGGTTTTGTTGTTTGGCTAACTGAGAGAGGATAAGCTGTTTTTTTCATGGTACTTCCCTTTCAAGCACATTGCTTTTTCTGGGATTTTTTCCTAAAAGAACTAAACGAGGCACGAACTGGTTAAGAAAAAAGCCCACTACATGATTGTAAGCTACCATTGCGCCTACGGACACACTGTCTACTATACATAAAGAACTGTAAAAGCACAAATCAAGGATTTTTTAGACGTATAACCTGTGTGCTATTTCACCATTCTCTGGCAAACTACCCATTGGACTACATTATACTATTGGTTGTTGACCTGGAAGTTTGGAGAGGACTATGGTACTAAAACAGACAGCTTTTCTTGAATTGTGTGAAGATCGAAACACCACACCCCCTGGTAATTACGTTTTGGGTTGGTAGCGGCAAGGGTTTCTGGCATATGT
Organism: uncultured Ardenticatenaceae bacterium; assembly: GCA_964585465.1. GTDB lineage: Bacteria > Chloroflexota > Anaerolineae > Promineifilales > Promineifilaceae > CAZPEJ01. Next base: position 202 of record CAZPEJ010000579.1, on the reverse strand, counting down.
TATACTGCGTAAGGTCATAAATTGATATTTTGCTGAAGGGGATGAGAGGTTGGAGATTCGCCAATCGCCAATCTCTCATCTCCAATCTCAGGGAAAACGTTAGTTTATGCCCTTTGTGGGTATACAATCTTTGTATCTAATGCAACTGGGCAATGTTTGTTGCTGAACAGGGCGAAGGAACTGGTTGACTGACAGATTTAAT
>CAZPEJ010000578.1:0-3729 GCA_964585465.1 uncultured Ardenticatenaceae bacterium | reverse complement strand
ACGTTTTACGTTGTGTGGAAAACAAAAAGGCCGGATGCGTTTTGCATCCGGCCTCAATCTTTAATCTGTAATCGCCAATCTCTCCCTACCCCGTTCCCACACAGTACGGGTCAACAACTAACGAAGTTAAAGTTCCTTCAAAATATGTTCCGGTGGCTGGTGAGTAACCAAAGTAGACGGTGCTTTCCAGGGTGGAGAGGCCAATCATTTGATTGATAGTAACTGGCGTGGAGCTATAGGTGAATGTATCAACAACGAATACCGGTGTGTATTGAAAACCGCCTCCTTTATTGTAGACGGCCGTTACGGTGTGGTTGCTGCTGCCAGGGAAGAAACTGCTACTTTCGGCGGCGGCATCGTCAAACAGAGTGGCAAGTTGCGCCTGCCCGGTGGTTATATCCAGCGGCAGTGAAAAGGTGATGTCGTCCCGATAAAAGAGGGGGTTGTCGGCAGCGAGTTGAACCGGGGTATTGTCGAGGGATAAAACACCGGTCAGATACGGCCGTTTTGCCTCACATTGATCTGAAATGACAAACGCCCCACTGGTCATATCCAAAACTTTTTGCTGAATGCTAGGTACATCGCACTGGTAGTAACTGCTGCCATTAAACGTGGCCCGGTTGTTTTGTACCGTTGGGTTGCCCACTACCGAGCAGGTGATGCCAAAAGCTTCTACTTCGTCCGTCACCCGATTGCCTGAAAGGGTGGTATGACCAATTTCTACCACCAGTTTGGGATTGATGACATTTCCCTGAAAGTTGACCTGAATTTTCCATTTGGCCCATTGTTGACCCGTTGCTGCGGCTGGTTGGGCAGCCACCAGAAGAAAAACGGCCGTTAACACCAATATCCCTATCACAACCTGTAAATTATTAAATTTTCGATTCATCATGATCTCCTGTGGTATCATTTATCAGACACACCATCTTCATACCAGTATAACCAACAAAACCACCGAGTTGTCCTGATTATGGGGCATTTTGTCCCGATGCTCTATTAACAACTTGTCGTTTAGGTTGATAAACAGCAATGAAAGCTAAACAAGTTGATTCTACCGGATTATTTTTTGAACGATTGCGCCTGGTTTTGAATAACTATGCGGATCCGCAATGGTTGGGAGATACTTCGCCGTTGGCAGCTCCTTACTTTTTGGGAGCGGCTCTGACCGGTGCGCCGGAGGCACAAACGGCCGTTGGTCGGGGGCGGGTTTTGCAACAGGTGATTCAACAGGCGGCCGATAGTTTGTGGCAGGGGACGGTGCCAGTTTCACGAGAGGAGCTGGAAACGGCCGTTCAAGCCGCTCGCCAAACGGAAGGTAACAGTGGCAACCGTTATTACTTCTTTTTGTTAGAGTTGCGCTATTTGCGCCGTTACTTTCGTTCACGCACCTACCCACCCGCCGAAAGCGAACAGGCTATTCGTGATTACCTGGGGGTAGGGCGCGGGCCATACTTCAACCACATCAAAGCCGCCCGCGAAGCGTTGGGCGAAGCCATCATCAAACAACTACAACCCACCTTTCGCTTGGAACAGCCCCCCCAACTGACAGATTCTTTAATCGGCCGGGAAGGGATGACCACCCAATGCCTGACAGGGTTACAAAACAACCAGATGATAGCCCTGACGGGTATGGGGGGAGTGGGCAAAACCGCTCTGGCAGCCACCATCGCCGCCCATTGGTCACCGCGAATGGTTTTTTGGTTCACCTTTCGCCCCACCCTAAACGACCAGTTGAGCAGTTTGCTGTTTTCGTTTGGTTTTTTCCTGCATCAACATGGGGCATCGGGGTTGTGGCTGCAATTGGTGGCAGACAATGGCAAAATTGATAACCCGCACCTGGCTTTGGAGCAGGCGCGGGGGGATTTGCACACCCTTTCCCCCAAACCGCTGCTGTGTATTGACGAAGTAGGCCACCTGCTGGCAGATGCAGAAAAAATCACCCCGGCACAGCAGCAATTACACGCTTTTTTGGAAAGTTTGCGAGGGTTAGCCCCTGTTTTGTTGCTGGGGCAGCAGGTGAATATCCTGGCAGATGCCCATTACACGTTACAGGGGTTGACGCTGGCAGAAACGGAAACGCTGCTCCAACAAAATCATATTCCTTATCGAGAAACGGAACTCTCCCGCCTGCACCATTACACGGGTGGGAATGCTCGGATGATGTGGTTGTGTGTGGTGTTATGCCAGATGGGGCAATCATTAACCGCCGTTTTAGAAAACCTGCCCAAAACGGCCGTTTTCCAATCCCTCTTTGCCCGTCTCTGGCAAGCTCTTGACCTGGATGAACGTGCCCTGTTGCGCCGGGTGGCTGTTTTTCGCAGCCCGGCCCCGGCCGATGCGTTTGGGGCGGGAACGGCCGTTATGAACCACCTGATCGCTCGCCACCTGCTGCAACAGGATAACCAGGGAGCCGTCTTTCTGATTCCCCTGATGCGAGACATGATTTATCAGGATTACCACCGCCTGCCCGCCGAGGAGCGGGAGCAAGCCCATCTGGCAGCTGCCGCCATTCGGGCTGAACGAGGGGAGTACACAGCGGCGGCTTACCACTTTGTGCAGGGGGGAGAAACGGCCGTTGCTGTGCAGGTGTGGTACCCCCAACGGCAGCAGGAAATTCGGCGCGGCCAGGCCCAAGCAGCCCTGGCGGTTTTTGAGCCGCTTTCCCAACGCAGGTTGCCCGAATCCGAAAGCCAGGCGTTAGCCCTGATTCGTGCCGAGCTGTACCAGTTGGCCGGGGAGACAGAGCAGGGATTGGCAGCGTTAAAAGCGGTGAAATGGAAACAGGAGAGCGAAACGGCCGTTCAAGCCCATCTGTTACAAGGCGCATTCCTCAACGCCCTGGGACATCCCCAGGCAGCCCTGGAAAAACTCGAAGACGGCCTTGCCATCATCACCCGCCTGTTGGGGCAGATGGTACGTTTCCGCCAGCAGCGCACCCTCATCCACATTCAACAATGGCAACTCCCCAACGCCATTCAAGAAGCCCGCCTGGCCCAATACACCGCTGAACATTTGCAAGGGTTGATTCAAGAACAACAAGGCAACTACGACGAAGCCTACCTGGCTTACCACCGCGCCCTGGCCCTGGCTCGCAGCATCAGCTACGAAGCTGGCATGGCCCAAACCAACCGCGACCTTTCCAACGTCCTCATGCGCCAATCCCGCCTGGCAGAAGCCCGCCTGCATTTGCAAGCAGCCCTGGATTATTACGACTCCATTGGCGACCGCCTGAGTTATGAAAAAGCCCGCAACACATTGGGCGGCATTCACTTCCAGGCCAGAGAATTTGCCCAGGTGATAGCCATTGGCGAGGCTTCACTCCCCTTTTTTGAACGGGCCAAAATTCCTTATTACGCCAGCGTCACCACCGCCAATCTGGCTGAATCCTATTATGAGTTGGGAAACCTGGAAAAAGCAGCCTTCTATGCCCACAAAACCTTGTCGTTAGAAGAAACCCACGCTTATCCCTATGCTTTGTACACATTGGGATTGGTCAACCGGACGCAACAGAAACATGATGAAGCAGAAAAGGTGTTGCGTCAGGCTCAGGAGATAGCGGCTGAAAATGCGGATGGGTATATGGAGGCTTACGCCTGGCGGCTGTTGGGGGAGGTGTTGGCCGATCAAGGGCGGCGGGAGGAGGCGGAACAAACCCTTCGTCACGCTTTGCGCCGTTTTGAAGCCCTGAATATCCCGCCAGAAATCGAAACAACCCGCAAACTGTTGCAA
>CAZPEJ010000577.1:3103-3737 GCA_964585465.1 uncultured Ardenticatenaceae bacterium | reverse complement strand
GGCTGCCATTTTGTCCAGCTGAGAAACTCTGTCAGAGTGACAGCTTCATCTTGGAAAAAGAGCAACGCTTCCTTTCCCAGCTCATACACAATACCCAATGTCGTTAAAATGGAGATAGCTCCGCAAAGAAAGAGAGAACCTTCGATAATTCTTTCGTGAATCCGAGTGCGCGAACGCAAGTTAAGGGGTGTTTCGGTGGATGGGGTAGTAAGTTCCCGGCTAGTAGCCATAGTTCCCATTCAAACCTCCTCTTTTGGGATTTTTGGGCAAGTTCCCGACTTACCCAAACCCCAATTATAGATAGGAAAGGCGAAAGTGACAGGCAGTTGCACAGATGTGTAATGTTCGGGGCTTCTGGCAACGTGAAACGTGAAACACTTTTGTTTCACGTTTCACGTTTTAGGAAAATGGTTTTAGTTATTAGCGTTTAACCAGTTAATTTTGGCCTGGTTCAAAGTATCTGCACTAGCCGGGAAGTACCCAACACCACTTACTTCTTCATTAACATAGGTAAGGTAGAAGTTAATGAAAGCGGCTACCTGGGGTTTTTCTTGCATGATGGTGGCATCGCTGTAGATGAAGAGGGGGCGAGCCAGAGGGTAAGAGGCATTGTCTACATTTTCGGCCGTTGGTT
>CAZPEJ010000577.1:0-3003 GCA_964585465.1 uncultured Ardenticatenaceae bacterium | reverse complement strand
TTGCCTGGCAAGAAGCTACTTCTTCATCCTTAATCGGACGGCTGGCATTGGAGATGTCTGTTTCGCCTGCTACGCAGAATCGTTCAAACCCGGCCCCAGTGCCTACGCTGTCAATGGTGATGTTGCCAGCATACCCTTCATCCTGGAAACGGGCAGCCATCGCTTCGGTCAGGGGGAAAACGGTGGAACTACCGGCCGTTACAATGTCTCCATTGGTGGATAACGGGTCTACCATCGGTAACATGACTCCGGCATCTATCGGTGCCCCATCAGTGGCAGCTATGGCATTTGTCCAGTTTTGTTTGGCGGTGTTCAAAGCGGCCGTGCTAGCGGGGAAGTACCCAACACCACTTACTTCTTCATTGACATAGGTGAGGTAGAAGTTAACGAAAGTGGCTACCTGGGGTTTTTCTTGCATGATGGTGGCATCGCTGTAGATAAAGAGGGGGCGAGCCAGAGGGTAAGAGGCATTGTCTACATTTTCGGCCGTTGGTTCCACCCCATCCACATGGAGGATGTGCAGGCGGTCGGCGTTTTCCTGGTAGTAAGCATAACCAAAGTACCCAATGGCGTAGGGGCTACCTTCCACCCCTTGCACCAGCACATTGTCATCCTCGCTCAGTTGCAGGTTGGCGGTTGCCAGAATGGGTTCTTCACCTGCATCCCCAAATACCTCTTCTACAAAGTAGTCAAATGTGCCAGAGTCGGTGCCAGGGCTGAAACGTTGGATGGGTTCGGCAGGCCAGGAGGGGTCAACATCTGACCAGTTGGTGGCGGTGGAGAAGATGAGAGCTAACTGCTCCAGGGTGACATCGGTCAGGAAGGTGTTTTCGGTGTTAACCACCACTGCCAGGGCATCGGTGCCGACACGAAATTCGATGGGATTTCGGCCGATTGCCTGGCAAGAAGCTACTTCTTCATCCTTAATCGGACGGCTGGCATTGGAGATATCTGTTTCGCCTGCTACACAGAATCGTTCAAACCCGGCCCCGGTGCCTACGCTGTCAATGGTGATATTGCCAGCATACCCTTCATCCTGAAAACGGGCAGCCATCGCTTCGGTCAGGGGGAAAACGGTGGAGCTACCGGCCGTTACAATGTCTCCATTGGTGGATAACGGGTCTACCATCGGTAAACTGAAAATTTCCACAGCTACTTCTTCGACAACGGTTTCAACAACGGTTTCAACAACCGTCTCTTGTACTACGCGGGTTACTTCTACAGTGGCGGCTGGTTGTTCTACCAGGCGAGTTACTTCAATGGTTTGGGCCGGGCCGCTACAGGCTGCCAGGGCCAGGCCAATTAAAATTAACAAAACTGACAATAAACGACGCATTTTTTTCTCCTCTAATGTTTTGGTAGGATGTTCCCTTTTTGCACAAAAACCGGAATCCATTACAGGTTCCGGTTTTTGAAAGCGTGCAAAGGTAAAGTTTCTGATGGTGAGGAGTATAGGGAGAGGGATTTAACGGCCGTTCAAAAGCCTGTTAATGGTTGGCTAATGTTTTGTTAAGAAATGGTTAACGGCTGATGGGGAGGGTGAAAAAGAAAGTGCTACCTTTGCCCTCCTGGCTTTCGGCCCAAATACGGCCGTTATGCGCTTGAATAATGTGCCGGGCAATGGCTAACCCTAACCCCGTGCCCCCGCGCCTGTCTCTGGTGCGTGCCCGGTCGGACTTGTAAAACCGCTCAAAAATGCGGGTTAAGTCCTCCTCAGGAATGCCGCCGCCAGTGTCTTTGATGCTAATGAGTAGTTCGCTGCTTTGTTGCGGATTAATCTTGGCTTGCAAGGTAATTCGGCCGTGGGATGGGGTAAATTTAATGGCGTTGTGTACCAGATTGGTGACAACCTGCTGCACACGTTCGGCATCTGCCTGTACCGGTGGCAGCCGGGGGGGTAAATCGAGGTATATTTCTAGTTCGTTGCGTTGGGCCTGCTCTCGTAGCCGTTCCAGTGGGATAAGTAACAAGTCAGAAACGGCCGTTCCCTGCAACTTCAAAGGCACCCGCCCCGACTCAATGCGCGAAAGTTCCAGCAACTCCTCCACCATCTGTGTCAATGTGTCCACTTCTCGTTCGGCCCGCCCCAAAAAACGGCCAGCCGCCGCCGGATCATCCATCGCGCTATCTTGCAATGTCTCCACCACTGCCCGCAAAGAGGCCAGCGGGGTACGAAGTTCGTGCGACAGGTTGCTGATAAAATCCCGCCGCACGGTTTCCAGGCGGCGCACCTGGGTTAAATCTTTCAAAATGACCAGATACCCGACCGACTCTTTTTCGGTGAAGGGGGTCATGGCAGCTTGTAGGAACAGATTGCCAATCTCCACTGCCTCAATTTGCTCCTCCCCGTTTTTGCGGCAACGTTGCCACAGTTCAATCAACTGGTGATGGCGCAATACCTGACCAATAGATTGCCCCAACGCCGTTTTTTCCTGGATTTTGAGCAATCGTCTGGCACCGGGGTTGATAAACCGCACCTGCCCCAACTCATCAGCAATCAAAACCCCATCCGCCATGTAGGTGAGAACGGTTGCCAGTTGTCCCCGTTCATTTTCCAGCTGTGTCAGGTGTTGGCTCATCTTCTCCATCATCTGGTTAAAGGCACGAATGAGGTTGCCCACTTCGTCGCGGGTTTGCGGCAGCAGCCGCGCCTGGGTTTCTCCTTGTTGAATGCGCTGGAAAATGTGGGTTAACTGGCGCAAGGGGCGGGCGGTGCGTTCGGAAACGAGCAGGGCGATGAGTATCGCTCCTACCACCAGCCCCACCGTTGCCCCAACCACTCCCTGGGTGATGCAGGTGGTGTTGTTGAGGCAAAACGGCCGAAACAGGTACACCGCCAACCCACCCATCACCATCAGGATGAGCAACAAATAGGGAGTAACCAGCCGCCAGCGAATCTTCAGGAACATATTATTTAGGGTGTATTGCGTATTCCGTGAAACGTGAAGCGTAAAACGTGACCAGAGAAATTTTACGTTTCACGTTTTACGTTTCATAACAACC
>CAZPEJ010000576.1:0-3738 GCA_964585465.1 uncultured Ardenticatenaceae bacterium | reverse complement strand
CTCTGTCACAATATCCGCCAGAGGCACAGTACGGCCGTCTCCATTGACAATGCTGGTGATGCTGTACATATCCTCTGGCAGAAAAATCAAAGCCCCATACACCTGGTCAGGGGTGAAGTTCATATACCTGGTCGTTTCGGCCGTTACCGCAAACTTGCGTCGAGTAGCCAGCTTGATAGACGTAGTAGCCTCCTGCAATCGGCTTTTCAGAATGTCATCCTCACCGGTATCATCCAGCGGGATTTTTAGCTCCGTCTTGAGCCGATCCAGGTCGGCATACATCGTCTCATCAGCCATCGGCTATCTCACTTGCCAACACCGTCACCGAAGTAACGGCCGAAAAATCCACATACGTCGAATCATCACTTTGCAGGTAGTTTTGGGTATCCGTCAGAGCAATATCCACCTCAGCCCCAGCCGCCACCGTCACTGGGCGGTCAGCCAACGCCAGCCCGCCCACCGTGCGCGGAGTCTGGACAGTGACAGTAATGCCAGCACCGCCCCCATTTTTCACCGTCAACCACTGCCGAAAGTTCCGGTGCCAGGGGATAGAATGCCCATCAGCATTAGCCGCCGTCAGGGTTTTTGTCGCCCCATCCAAATCTACCCGATTGACCGTCAACGCCGTTCTTGCCATCACATCCTCCAAGAAGTTTCGAGTTTCGAGTTAGAGAACTCGAAACTCGAAACTGGCTTTAGCCCGCAAAATGAAGCTGTTGCGCCAACGCCGCAGGCTGAGTCACCGGCACAGAACCATTATTGAACTTGAATAGCTCAACAACCCCGGCTGTCGTCCCAGCCACCGTTTGGGTCACTCGGATGTGGTCAAACCCGGCCGGAAGCAAGGAAGTCATCACCTCCATTTCCACCTGTTTGTTGTCATCCGTACCAATCATCTGAGTGATCTTGACCACATTCCCATCCAGGTCTTTCAGGTCTGCCACACCCGTGCCAGCCGCATCTTGAGCCGCCTGGATTTTCAAATCATAGGTGTTGTCGGTAGACCCAATAGCCGCCCGCACCAAAAAACGTTCACAATCTACAACCTTTTTATACCCAGACGAACCGGTTGTCAGCGTTCCAGGCCCCAACAGCACCTCTTTATGGATTTCATATAACGCGCTGCGAATCATAGTCATGGTAAATTCCTCCAAAAAATCCAGACCTGTCAGGTGTCTAAAACCTGACAGGTCTAGTCTGAAATTATGAAATTAGCTGTTATTGACAATGTTGAGGCAAGAGAACATCCAATGTTTCTCCACCCGGCCGCCCAACATACGGTACACATGGAACTGCACCTCGCCCAGTCCAGTAGTAGTATCCTGCATCCGCTCAATTGCCATCCCTGGCTCCTGCACAATGGTGTACCCCATCATATTGCCGAACAACACCGGAGCCGCCCCCACCGCAATAGCAGGCATAGCCTCGTCGCGGAAGTAGCGGTTGCCCAGCAAAGTGTTGGGTTGCCCCTGGGAAATGCCCCGCTGGAACAAGTAGTCATTGTTGTCATCCTTGAGTTTGCGGATGATCGTGCCAGTCGTTTTGCGGAAAACAAATACCGCCCCGTCGGTGTATTGGTCGTCCAGGTCATCAGAGAGTTCGATGAGTGTATCGGCCGTAACCGTATCTTCACTGTCCACACTGCCAATGCCCAGGCTGGAATCGTAAACCCCGCCCGGCAGCACGCCCAACGGTTTGCCATTGGTGCCATCACCCACCAGGAACGCCTCATTTTCATCAATCCCGGCCGTTGTAATGATGTCCTCAGTCAACAGGGTAACAACATTACTGGCACTGTTGAGCAACGTGCGGCTCATCGGCACAAAGAACTGGTAGGGGTTTGGCACGACCTGTACTTGTTTGAACTTGGCGTTGGTTTCCTGGGCCTTGGATTTCTCACCACCCCAACGCCCGCGCAGATTGCCACGATACCGCGAATCGCCCCCATCGTAAACCGAAATGTGAACCCCCAAACCGTTGTTGGTATTGATCACCCGTGCCCCATTCGCCCGCACCGTCGAAGCCCCAGGCAAACGAGTAACAATTTGCTCTTGCACCATGGGCGGAATGGCAAAACCGCCTAATTGCCCCTGTGTGGCAACCATCATGTCCTTGATAGCCATCACTTCTACCCCATCCAACACCAGTTGTTTGATCTGGCTGGGGGCGTAGACTTGCAGGCGCAACAATTTCCGCTCATTGCCATCCAGGTCATCCTTCCCCCATCTGACCAACTTACCAAACGCCTTCAACTGGTCATACAGGGTTTGTTGATACCCCTTTCCAGCAATATCGGACATCACAGCTTTCATGGCCGCATCTTCAGTACCAAAACGCATCTGGTACACCAATTTGACGGCCTCGCTGGATTCGCTGGTTGGTTCGGCCGTTTCCGACCCAACAGCACGCGGTAAGGAGTTTGTGGGGGGCGCAGCTTTCAACCCATCCAGGATTTTGCCCTGCTCCGCCACCTGGGTAGCAATAGGCCCCATAGCCTCTTGCAATATTGCTTTGAGTTCTTCAGGTTTCATATCTAATTCCTCCGAGTTTGTGGCAGGCGGCGTTTTGGATAGCCCCCCCATCAATGATTTGATAGTCGGCCGTTCGGCCGTTGATTGATAAAGTGATTTCAATGGCACAACCTGGGTCACACCAGGGCCAGCCGCCGGGCGCACCGTCAGACTGGCATCTATCCCTAGAGGCCAGTAATCCATGTGATACGCCTTGGCGCCTACCAGGTGTTTACGCACCAAATGTTTGGCTGTGCCACTAGACCACGCCAGCTTGCCCGCCTGCGCCAACTGGTACATGGCAGCCTCATACTCATCAGACAGGTCAAGCTGCTGCTGAACCCATACCCCCACCTCGGTATGTTTGAGCAATGCCAGGTTTTTGCCTTCGCGTTTGAGGCCAATAGATTTGTGGCCGAGGGTGGGGTCTAACGAGTGGTCATAATAGACCAGGGTCGTCTCATGTGGCCCATAGTCGGTGGCATAGTCGAAGAAGTCCTTGACCAAATCTGGAGCGTTTTCGTTGGTGTGGCGCACCAACCAGCCCCCAATCCACCCATCCCCAGCATCCCCCACCGCCTTGACAGCATCCCCCATCACCACCAGAGTTTCATCCATGTGGTTCTTGATCACCCAATCCATCTCCACCAACTGCCATTCAGTACGTGGGGCCAGGGTTGCCACATTACCCTCAAAGGTATAGGCAAATCGCCAATACTGCCGGTTCACTTCCACCACCCCATACCCATCATACACACGAATCATGCTGACGCTGACACGGGTCTGCTCCTCATAAGGCAGCCCCTCATTCATGCGCTCATACCATGCCCATATTTTTTCCTGGACGGCCCCAAGAATTTCGTTGTACGACACAGCTTTGACAGGATTCGGTTGGTTAGTCGGTAAGGCGGGAGGTATTGCAGCTTGATCGATCAAGCTTTTTTGTGCAACCGGTTCGGCCGTTTTCTGTTCTGTCACCTGACCATCCCCTTGATGTTCACTGTTGGCAACTTCTTCAGTTTCGGCCGTATTTGTTGCAGACTGCATATTCATTGTCATAAAAACCTCCCCAAACAAAAACGCCCCGGTCACTGCACAATGCAGGCCGGGGCGTTCAAGATGCTCGGTATTCAGTTGTACCCATTATAGTGAACAAATTTCCAAAATGTCAACGGAAACTCCAGGACTTGCTCACTCAACAAACTAAATGATGCCTGGTTCCTGCTTC
>CAZPEJ010000575.1:0-3750 GCA_964585465.1 uncultured Ardenticatenaceae bacterium | reverse complement strand
ACCTACTTCTACCGCCTCTCCTACCTTACCGGCAGAAGCCACCGCCACCCAAACACTCCCAGCCCCCAGCGACACCCCCCCGGCGGAAACACCCACTGTTGAGGTAACGATTGCCCCTGGTGTGACCACAACACCATGAAATAGAGATTGGAGATTAGAGATAAGTCTTCAATCTCTATCTCCTTTTTTTACTGCACGGCCGTTTGATGACACGCCTGACAGACAGGTTGCATTGGTTCGTTGCTGATAAACCCGGTTTCTATCTCCCCGCCCAACACATGCCCCTGGTGGCAGGCGACACAAGCGGTTTCTTCCCCCCATTGACGGACAAAGTAATGGTAGTGGGTGTTGGCGTTAAACTGTTGTGTTACTTCTGCATGACATTTAACACAATGGTCAGTGTGAATGGGCGTTTCGGCCGTTCCGGGGGTTTGGTACTGGTTGGAGTAGAAAAGAACCACATTTTTGGCCCCTAAAACCAACGTATCCACTCGCCCTGTCACGCCTATCCCACTATGACATTGAACACAGGCCACGTTTTCCACTGCATGGGCAGAAGCCAGGTCTACCGGCCTGGCCAGGCTGCGCTGGTAATAGGTGGTTTCTGGCTCTGTATGACAGGCGGCACAAAACTGGTCGTTTTCTTCTACGCGGGTCAGGACAAAACCACCGGTTAAGGTGATCAAGGCAAACCCCACAACGCCTGCCAACACGGCCCAACTTAGACGCGGCAAAACGGGTTGCCCATGGGGCCAAGACCAGGAAAGAGGCCATTTCAGGCCCGGAAAACCAGCCACGACCCAACCCGCTGCCAGCCCAACGGCCGTTACACCCACCAGTTGTAAACAAAACTGCTCCCAGGCCTGGGTTTCTCGCGCAGCCAGAGAAACATCTACCAAAATCACCCCCAAAGACACGGCCCCAGGGATGTTGTGGCAGCTGGCACAGGTGGTTTCATTGGCTATTGGGGTAGCCACCCGAATACGATCCGGCAAAAATTTTAATCGGGTCGTTTCGGGCACCTGGGCATTGCGGTGGCACTCCACACATCCCGGCATCTCTTTGGCAATGGAAACCCCTTGCAATTGCCCGCCACTATCCGCATACACCTTGCCATTTAACCCCAAAATACGCACCTGAACCACGTCGTTCTGGCCTGCCGTATTGGCAACTATCTGGCGCACCCGGGCATGATCATTATTCATCATGCCCTCGTTCATCACCCGGTAAAGTTGATCACCAACGGTGCCAGCCTGTTGCACCAGTTCTGCCTGTAGCTGTTCCAGTTGCGCCTGGTAATCATTTGTCACCCCTACCGTGCCAACGGCCATGAGCAACAGGGTTAACCCAACAGCAATCCAGTTTCGTTTTGCCCGCATAAAGTTATGTTCCTGAATGGTAAGTAGTACACAATGAACAGTAAACAGTGAACAACAGGCAGCAAACGTTACTGTTTACTGCTTACCGTTCACTGTTTACTGAATCCCCGGTGCAAGTATAGGGGGCTTTGCAAGTGGCGGCTTAGTCGGTTGTCACCTTTTTGGGGGTAGTTTGTCATTAACTGTACCGTTGGAAAATGCGTTTAGCGACCGAGGTTTTATGCACTTCGTCTGGCCCGTCATAAATGCGGGCCGCGCGTTCGTGGCGATACCAGTAAGCCAGCGGGGTGTCGTCCGTCATGCCCAGCGCGCCGTGTGTCTGGATGGCCCGATCCAACACATTTTGCAGCACTCCGGCTACATAAAATTTGATAAGGGAAATTTCGTCGCGGGCGGCGTAGGAGCCTTCCTGGTCAATTTTGCGGGCGGCATCCAACACCATCAGGCGGGCGGCGTTGATTTCGGCGCGACTCTCGGCGGCCCAGTTTTGAATGGTTTGTTGGGTGGATAACGGCCGTCCTGGGGCCACCTCTCGCTGCACCGCATAACGACACATCAGGTCAAACGCCCGTTCACAAATGCCAATCCAACGCATACAGTGGTGAATGCGCCCCGGCCCTAGTCGTTGCTGGGCAACAGCAAAACCAGCCCCTTCGGCCCCCAGCAAATTGCCCAACGGCACACGGCACTCCATGTAAGTCACTTCGGCGTGGCTGGCCCACTCTTCCCCCGGTTCGCCCATCACGGAGACATTCCGCACAATCTGGAACCCTGGGGTGTCGGTTGGCACGATGATCATGCTGGCTTGCTGGTGGCGGCTGGCTTGTTTGTCGGTGACGGCCATGACGATGGCAAAAGCGGAACCTTCGGCGGCACTGGTGAACCATTTACGGCCGTCTACGATCCAGCTATCCCCTTCACGAACGGCCGTTGTGCCCATCCACGTCGGGTTCGAGCCGGGGCGTTCCGGTTCGGTCATGGAGAAACAGCTACGAATATCCCCGACCAACAACGGCATCAGAAACCGCTCTTTTTGTTCGGCCGTGCCATACTCCATCAAAATTTCCATGTTGCCCGCGTCGGGGGCCTGGCAGTTAAAAACGTAGTGGCCGATAGGTGTCTGCCCCAACACCTCGCTCACCATGCCATGCTCCACCAGCGAAAGACCCATGCCGCCATATTCGGCCGGGATTTGTGGCAGCCAGAAGCCCAGCTTTTTCACCTGCGCCCGTTTCTCGTTCAGCACCGGCACAATCGCCCGAAAACTTTTGCCCAGGTATTCGCGCTCCAACGGAATCAACTCCTCCCGCACAAACTCGCGCATGGTGTGGAGGATTGTTTTTAATTCAGGGGAAATGTTGTTGTTCATGTATCACTCCTTTATTCAGTACCCAGTGGTCAGTACCCAGTACCCAGTGGTCAGTACCCAGTACTCAGTGGTCAGTACCCAGACTGAGTACTGTTTACTGAGTACTGCTTACTGAATCCCGTTCCCCACCAACTGCCCGCCGTCAATCAAAAAGGTGGCTCCGGTGGTGAAGTTGGAGGCGGGGGAGGCCAGGTAGAGGGCGATGCCTGCCAGTTCTTCGGGCTGGCCCATGCGCCGTTGGGGGATGGTTTTTGTCACGGCTTCGTAAATCTGTTCGTTGCCCCAGATGGCCGCGCTAAATTTGGTTTTGATGAAACCAGGAGCGATGGCGTTCACCTGCACGTTGTCGGGGGCCAGTTCTACCGCCAGCACTTCGGTGAGCATGAGAACGGCCGCTTTGCTGACACAGTACACTCCCATCCCTGGCTGCGGAATTTTGCCTGCAATGGAGGCCACGTTAATCACCTTGCCACCGCCGCGCTGCTGCATACTGGGCAGGCAGGTTTTGATCACCTGGAAGTACCCTTTGACGTTGACATCCAGGATTTTGTCCCAATGGCTGGATTCGGCCGTTATCACTGGGCCAAAGTGAGGGTTGGTGGCCGCATTATTGACCACAATATCCACCCCGCCATAAGCCGCCACTGCCTGTTGCACCAGGGTTTCCACCGCCTCCTGGCTGCCTGTGTGGGCGGCCACAGCCAATGCCTCCCCGCCATTTTCGCGGATTTTGGCCGCCACCATGTCCAAATCCGCCTGTTTGCGGCTGGCAAGCACCACCTTTGCCCCTGCTGCCGCATACGTCTCAGCAATCGCCTGCCCAATCCCCCGCGATGCGCCGGTGATCAGGGCTACTTTGTTGGTTAAATCAAAGTTTGGTTTCATTTTATCTCCTGTTTTGAGCCTTTAGGTGTTTAGTGAACGTCTAGAAATTAGTTCGTTGTAACGGCTTTAGTCGCCCAGACCACTAAAGCGGTTACGACGAACAAAACGGGAAGTTAT
>CAZPEJ010000574.1:0-3753 GCA_964585465.1 uncultured Ardenticatenaceae bacterium | reverse complement strand
AACGGAAAGCTGGCTTCAGCCAGCGTCGTTTGTAGCACGGCCATTGATGGCCGTGCGTGGATGGTCGTGCAGGAACGGCCGTGCATTCCAAAAACACGGCCTTAAAACCGCCGGGTGATTGCTGAGGAACGTCATGGAAAACGTGTGCCGATTGGTAGTGGCAAACGGCCGTTTCCTGTTTTATCCTCTCTGGTAATGATTCATCGCATGGGGGCGCGAGCTGCACCGTTGCCTCTTTCCTTCAATCTCTAAACCCTTCCCCGCGCTCCCGCCAATGATTGCCGACTACACCCGGTATCTGTTCCCTCACCGGAGGCATTTATGACGATTTCACCCTTACCTCTTCACACACTCTACCGCCCTTGTGACCCCGACCAATTCACTTTTACCAGCACGGCCGATTTACCCGACCTGCAAGAAATTATCGGCCAGTCCCGTGCCGTGGAGGCTGTGCGTTTCGGCATTGGCATCCAACAGGACGGGTATAACCTGTTTGCTTTGGGGCCACAAGGGGTGGGCAAATTTACGGCCGTTTCCCAATTTATCGCCCAAAAAGCGGCCAGCGAACCCATCCCGGCCGATTGGTGTTACGTCTTCAACTTCGACAAACCCCACCAGCCCCACACCCTGCAACTGCCGCCGGGGCAGGGCATTACCCTAAAACAGCAAATGGACAAACTTATCGAAGAACTCATGGCTGTGTTACCTGCCGCCTTTGAAAGCGAAGATTACCTGCGGCAGAAAAAAGCCATCGAGGAGGAGTACCGCGCCCGCGAAGAACAAGCCCTGGACGAATTAAAACGGCGGGCGCGCGCCCGTAGCATCGCCCTGTTACCTACCCCCATGGGACTGGCTTTTGCCCCCCTGAAAAATGGGGAGGTCATCAGCCCCGACGACTTTGCCAGACTGCCACCAGAGGAACAAGACCACATCCAGCGAGAAGTGACCATTTTGCAGCAAGATTTACAAGGAGTGGTTCATCTGGTGCCGCAGTGGAAACGGGAGAGCCAAAACAAGTTGAAGGAGTTAAACCGAGAGGTGGCGAAATTTGCCCTCACCCCATTGGTGGCGGAGTTACAGCAGCAGTATTCATCGTTGCCAGCAGTGTTGGTGTATTTAACGGCCGTTCAGCAAGACATCATCGAAAATATCGAAACCTTCCTGGAAGAAGCCGCCAACCCTGGCGAATCAGCCAAAGGGGGAACCCACCTGCCCACCACCCGCTACGAAGTGAACCTGCTAGTTGACCACAGCCAGACCCAGGGTGCCCCGGTCATCTACGAAGACCACCCCATCTACCCCAACCTCATCGGCCGGGTGGAACATGTTTCCCAAATGGGCACCCTGCTCACCGATTTCACCCTGATTAAACCAGGGGCGTTACACCGCGCCAACGGTGGTTATCTGATGTTGGATGCCCGCAAATTGCTGATGCAGCCGTTGGCCTGGGAAGGGTTAAAACGGGTCATGCAGGCGGGGCGCATCTCCATTGAATCGTTGGGGGAGATGTATGGGTTAATTAGCACCGTTTCCCTGGAGCCAGAACCTATTCCCTTACAGGTAAAGGTTGTTTTGCTGGGCGAGCGGCTGCTTTACTACCTGTTATGTCAATATGACCCCGATTTTAACGAATTGTTCAAGGTGGCGGCCGATTTTGAGGATGTGATGGAGCGCACACCGGAAAACCACCAGCTATATGCCCAGTTGATTGGTTCGCTGGCACGGAAGGATGGGTTACGCCACTTTGACAAAACGGCCGTTGCCCGCGTCATTGAGCATAGTGCCCGACTGGTGGAAGACAACGAACGCCTTTCTACCCACATGCAAAACGTGGCTGATTTGTTGCGAGAGGCGGATTATTGCGCCGGCCTGCACAACCACGACCTGGTGACGGCGGCGGATGTGCAAGAAGCCATTGAGGGGCAAATCAACCGCGCCAGCCGCATCCGCGAACGAATGCAGGAGGGGATTTTGCGCGAAACGGTGATGATTGACACAGCCGGGGCGGTGGTGGGGCAGATTAACGGCCTGTCGGTGATTACGCTAGGCAATTACGCCTTTGGCCGCCCCAGCCGCATCACGGCGCGGGTGCGCCTGGGCAAGGGGGAGGTGGTGGACATCGAGCGGCAGGTGGAGTTAGGTGGCCCGATTCATTCCAAAGGGGTGCTGATTTTGTCCAGCTTTTTTAGCTCCCGATACGCTGCTGAACGGCCGTTATCCCTCTCTGCCACCCTGGTTTTTGAACAATCCTACGGCGGCGTGGAAGGGGATAGTGCTTCTTCGGCCGAACTGTATACCCTGCTCTCGGCTCTGGCAAACGCCCCCATCCAGCAATCGCTGGCGGTCACTGGTTCGGTCAACCAGCATGGACAGGTACAGGCAATTGGCGGGGTGAATGAAAAAATTGAGGGCTTTTTTGACATCTGCCAGGCCAGGGGGTTATCGGGAAATCAGGGAGTGCTGATTCCGGCGGCTAATGTGAAACATTTGATGTTGCGGCAAGATGTGGTGCAGGCGGCGGCCACCGGGCAGTTCCACATCTATGCGGTGAGCAGTATTGATGAAGGGATTGAGGTATTGACGGGTCTTCCGGCTGGGGTGTTGGATGAAAACGGCCGATACCCCGAAAATAGCCTCAATGGTCGGGTCGAAACTCGCCTGAACCATATGGCCGAGGTTTTGCGTGATTTTAATAAACCGCAGCAAAAAGGGGAGAGTTAGAAGCTGTTCGCTTTCAGATGTTAGGAACGCGGATTAAATAACTTACGAGAGATGAGAGATTGGAGATTAACGATTGGTTCAATCTCCAATCTCCTACCTCAGTTCTGTAAGTTGTTTAACTTTCATTGGTGAAGGTTTATGGAAACTCCAACCATTCGACGAATCCTGGTGGCATTGGATACTTCAACTGATAGTCTGGCTGCGCTGGAAACGGCCGTTAAACTGGCAGCCATACTCCAGGCAGAACTGGTAGGGCTGTTTGTGGAAGATGTGAACTTGTTGCGGCTGGCGGAACTACCATTTTCCCGTGAAACCCGCTATCACACCACCGCGGATCTGACCACCGTGGGTCTGGAACATGAGTTGCAATTGTTGGCTTCGCAGGCGCGGCGGGCTTTGATGGAGGCGGCCGAACTCCGGTCAGTGCCCTGGGATTTCCGTGTGGTGCGCGGACAGGTGACACCCGAACTGTTGGCTGCTGCTTTGGAGGCGGATTTGTTGACACTGGGCAAAGCCAGCCGGGCCATCTGGCGGCAACGACTAGGGTCAACAGCCCTGGCAGCCGCTACCCAGACGCAACGTTCGGTGTTGTTGGCCGGGCGCAGCAGCCACGACCATCGGCCCGTTCTGGTGACTTATGATGGCACCCCAACTTCGCATCAAGCTCTCACGTTTGCGGCCGGGCTGGCCCAGGCAAACAACGCTGCCTTGACGGTGTTGGTGGTGGGGGAGGATTCGGCCGTTTCTCATCAACTGGGTATTGAAGCGGCCGACCAACTGGCAGCCACCTCGCCCAATTTACCGGGGAAACTCCACCTCAATTATCGCCGTTTGCCCCAAGCCACTGTAGAGAGCCTGGTAACGGCCGTTGAGTTGGAAGGAGGCGGGGCATTGGTGCTGGGAGGCGGGGAGTGGTTGTTACAGGCAGAGGCTGTACAAGCGTTGTTAGACCAGTTGAACTGTCCGGTGCTGCTGGTGAAGTAGGGGAAACAAACGAGGCAGGCAACCTATCGCCCGCCTATTTACCTTGTC
>CAZPEJ010000573.1:0-3758 GCA_964585465.1 uncultured Ardenticatenaceae bacterium | reverse complement strand
GGAAATAAGGTTTCTCGCGCAGAGCCGCAGAGGGCCTTTCCCCCCTGCGTCCCCGCGTCTCTGCGCGACACAAAGTTAATTCCAATCATGTCTAATTTATCACTACCATGTTTCCAAAACGGTTGTACTGTCACGCAAGTTTCGGAACCTGAGTCTTTGCCCAAAAACGTCAGTTCCTGGATGCACACCCGCCAAATTGTGCTACAGTGTAGGAAGTTTGCAAGTGATTTGTGGTCGTCTGCTATCAGCTTAAAAGCTAATTGCTATTAGCTTAAAGGCTAATAGCTGTCAGCTTAAAAGCTGATAGCCTTTCAGGAGTTATTATGTCGCAATGGATTCAATGGAAAACCCAATCGGGTCGTGCGATACAGGTTGGAGATGTGACCGTTACACCACAATCTCAATCGTTGTCACTCATTACCCCCTGGGGCGGGTGGGTGTGGAATCGGCCAACGGCCGTTCTGGTGCAACAAAACGGCCGAACCACCACCTACCCCATCTCCGACATCACCCGCACAATCCTTATCAGCATCGCCGTATTTGTTTTCATCTTGTCGCGGCGTTAGCTATTAGCTATCAGCCGTCAGCTATTAGCTATCAGCTATCAGCTATCAGCCGTTAGCTATCAGCCGTCAGCGAGAAGCGAGAAGCCTATCCAGGAGTAATCTTATGACCAGCGAACTTGGTAAATTTGTTTTTGAATCGGTGCCTAATCAAGAAAAAGCCAACCAAATGATGAACAAACTGTTCGACATCACCCACCCGGATGCTGTTTTTAGCAAACCGGTGGCTGCTAATGGTTACACAGTCATCACGGCCTGTGAATTAACGGCCGGTATTGGGTTTGGGTTTGGCGGTGGTGGGGGTGTTTCCCCGCAGCAGCAAGGGCAAAACGAAGGGGAGAGTGCCGGGTATGGCGGAGGTGGGGGCGGCGGCGGAGCTACAGCGGCCCGGCCGGTTGCCGCCATCACCATTGGCCCCAACGGGGTAGAAGTTGAACCTGTTTTTGACCTGACGAAAGTGGCAATTGCGTTGTTTACGGCCGTTGGTGCCATCGCCATGGCCGCCAACAAAATGAAACAGTTCAAACCCAACACATGATTTTTTACTCGCGCAAAGGTGCAGGGACGCAGAGTTTCTCCCCTCTGCGTCTCAGCGCAACATAACGTTAATTACTCCGGTAGGTGCTGTTCAAAGAAGGCCAGGGCAATTTTAGGGTTGTCTATGACGTATTGATACCCTTCAAAACGGTGAGTGGTTTCGGGGAAAAGTGGCCCGCTGGGGCGGGGGGTGACTGCGGCCATTTGTGACACGTCTGCCATGCTGCCCCACTTATCGCCACTCCCTTGAACATACAAAACAGGTACTTCCCCGGCTCCAGAAGCCGCCGCAGACGGCCGTAAATCCTCAAATGATAACCCGCCTGCCATCTGATACAACCACTCCGTCAGGGGTAACACCGCTTTACCCAGTGGCCCCAACAGATCTGCCGCAAATCGTTGGGCAAAAACGGCCGGGCTGGTGGGCTGCACAGCCACCGCCGCCTGGATGTGGCGGGTTTGAGGCAGGGTGTATAACACCGTATTCGCCCCCATCGAAAAACCAATTGCACCAATCCGATGTGGGCTAACGTCACTTCGGGTTTGCACATAGGCCACCGCACCCAACAAATCGTTTAGCTCCTGCCAGCCAAAAGAGATGGGGGCAGATGACCCACTTTCTCCATGATTTCGCAAATCAAACATGAGAACATGATACCCATCGCT
Organism: uncultured Ardenticatenaceae bacterium; assembly: GCA_964585465.1. Lineage (GTDB taxonomy): Bacteria > Chloroflexota > Anaerolineae > Promineifilales > Promineifilaceae > CAZPEJ01. The sequence continues at coordinate 1,992 of CAZPEJ010000573.1, read as the reverse complement.
GTGCAGGGCATGGGCCATTCGCAACAAATCCACAGGGGTGCTGCCGTTGAGGCTGGATAGGAAATCGGAGGCTGTTTCCCCCAGGCGGTTCCAGGGCCAGCCATGTACCATGAGAATGGTGCCCCCTCTGCGCCGCGCAGGAGGTATGGCAGGAATAAACCACCCTTTTAAGGTGACTCCATCGTGCGCGGGAAAGGTTACACTTTCATAAGCCATGCCCAAGTCGGCCGGGGTGGCCCACAGGCGTTGGCGGGGTGGACGGATGAGGCGCATGGCAAAATAGAGAGCCAGGGCGGTAATCAGACTGGCAGCCATTCCTGCCAGGAAAAAGAGCCAGCGTAAAACTCGGCGGAAAATGGGCATAGTTGCTCCTTTGGTGTTATATGGCATAGGTCATCAATTGATATTCTGCTGAAGGGGATTGGAGGTTAGAGGTTTACCAATCCCAATCTCTAATCCCCAATCCCAATGAAAATGTCAGTTTATTCCCTTTGTGAGTATAGATAGAAGGTATTATAACGGCCGTTTGTCACCCTGGGTAATGGAGAAAGTCAGCCTGAATTTAAGATTCACCTCTTACGCTATTTGGTGGCGGGTAGGGATTTCCCCCTTTCCCATGAATGATTTCACCAGGTGACACTTTAGTTTTATGAACGCCATCTCTGTGGAACAACTCCTAAAAAAAGCAGAAACGGCCGTTACCCATAACCAGTTTTGGCAGGCAGTGGAGCTGTATACGGCCGTTTTGCGCCATGTTCCGCCCCATCCTGATGAGCCACAAAAAGAAAGCCGGTTAATTGCATTGCGCGAGCGTGGTTATTTGCTCAGTGTCCTGGGGGAGCCAATTGCTGCCCTGGCTGCTTACGAACAGTATTACCTGGAAGCAGGCAGCAGCAAACATGCGGTGGAAGCCCTGATCCGCATTGGCAATGGCAAACGGGCGTTAGCACGTTATACCGACTCCATCACCGCTTACCAGGAAGCCTTAACATTGGCCGAAGCTCTCAACTACACAGTTGGCCGGGCTTTTGCTTTCGCGGGTTTAGGTGGGGTTTACTGGTATTTGCGCCGACCTGAAGAATCTCTGACCAACCTGAAAAAGGCCATTGCCCTCTTTGAGCAGCTTAACCATCCTGTTGGACAAATCCAAACGCTGAATCAGATGGGGATTGTTTATGGGGACAAAGGGCAAATGGACAAAGCGATTGCTGTATTCCAAAACAGCATGACATTGTGCCGCGAACTGGGCCGAACAGATACCCTGGTGATTGCCCTGAATAATCTGGGGGAGTGTTATCAATTTCTTTTTGACCTGGACAAAGCCTTGCAATATCACCTGGAGGCGTTAGCTCTGGCTGAAGCCGGGCAGTTGCGCCGTATTGAAGCAGATTTATGCCGTAACATTGGGGTGGATTGGGTTGGTTTGGGCAAGGCGGAAACGGCAGTGCCTTATTTGCACCGTGCGTTACACATTTCTCAGGAAACGAATAATCAGGAGATTGAGTTACAAACGTTGTATGCGTTGGGTATGACGGAATTGGAGCTGGGGCAAGTGGAAACGGCCGAAAAACACGCCCTTACTTTGAAAAAAACGGCCGAAACTGCCAACATTCGCATTCATGTCGCTTACGCCCTGCATGTGTTGGGGTTGTGTGCATGGCAACGGGGGGATGTTTATAAATCGGCCGAATGTTGGCAACAAGCTATTTTTATGGCCCATGAAGCGGAAAAGAGCATTTTATTATGGCGGCTTCATGCTAATCTGGCGGAAATTGCCACAAGTCCTGGTCTGGCACAGGTGCATTACCGCATTGCTGCCGAGGTCATCCAACAAATTGCTTACCCGTTAGAGGATAAACCATTGAGCCAGACATTCCTGAATGCGCCCCCCATTCAAAACATTTTGCAAAAAGCCAGGTAACACCTCTCCCCCACTGACCCTGGTTGACTGACAAATGTTATTTTCATCCGCTGCGGCAACGGATAGAAACG
>CAZPEJ010000572.1:0-3770 GCA_964585465.1 uncultured Ardenticatenaceae bacterium | reverse complement strand
CACCGGGCTGGGTCTGGCTATCAGCCACCAACTGGTACAACTCATGGGTGGCGATTTAGAACTCATCAGCACCCCCGGCAAAGGCAGCCTCTTCTGGTTCGATCTCCTCTTGCCCGTCCTCTCCCTGGAAGAACAGCTGACCCGCCACCCCAACATCATGGGGTATGTTGGGCCACGCCGCCATGCCCTAATTGTAGATGACCAAAAACACAACCGCCTGGTCTTGAGTGATATTCTGGAGTCCATTGGCTTCCAGGTGACAACGGCCGAAAGTGGGGCGCAAACCATCACCCTGTGCCAGGCAATTGTGCCCGATATTATTTTGCTGGATGTGATCATGCCGGATATGAATGGGTATGAAACAGCCCAGGCCGTGCGTCAGTTAACAGGCATGGAAAAGGTGATCATTGTGGCCGTGTCCGCCAGTGTTTCGGCAGATGGAGAGGCAAAAAGCCTGGCCTCCGGCTGCAACGCCTTTCTGCCCAAACCTATTCACATAGACTCGCTCTTCGAGATGTTGGGGCAACTGCTCCAATTAGAATGGATTTACGCCCCTCTGCCAACCAACGAACCCGAACCTGCGCCTGTTATCCTCCCGATGGTTATCCCACCTTCAGCGGAAATGGCTGTGTTGCTTGATCTTGCCATGCGTGGCAACTTACGCGCGGTACAAAAACGGGCCAGGCAGTTGGAAGAGGTGAATAAAGAATATCGGCCGTTTACCAATCACTTACACAAACTGGCAAAAAACTTTGAAGAACAAGAACTACTCAACTTTATCAAATCTCACCAACTATGAACACATCACTTCATGACACCGATTTACCATCAGAAATGGACACACCGGTCATTCTGATAGTAGACGACAACCCTGCCAACCTGGGAATCATTGTAGATTATCTGGAGGAGTATGGCTTCACCATCTTGGTAGCTCGCAACGGCGAAAGCGGCCTGGACAAAGCTCGTTACGCCCAACCCGACCTTATCCTGTTAGACGTAATGATGCCGGACATAGACGGGTTTGAAACATGTCAGCGACTCAAGAGTGATTCACAAACCCAAGACATCCCGGTCATCTTTATGACAGCCCTCCACGAAACCCAACACAAGGTCAGGGCTTTTGAGGCTGGAGCCGTAGATTACGTTACCAAACCCTTGCACCAGGAAGAAGTATTAGCCCGCGTCACCACCCACCTCAAAATTCGTGACCTCACCCGCAATTTGCAACACACAAACCGGCAGTTGAGCAAAGTAAACGCAGACAAAGACAAACTATTTGCCATCCTGGCTCACGATCTGCGTGGAGCTTTTTCCCCTCTGATGCTCAGTGCCGAGGTATTGGCCCGGCACTCTGGGGCCTTAAACATGGCCCAGGTGACTAAAACCAGCCAATCTATCTACCACTCCGTACAACAAATTTATAACTTGTTGGAAAATCTGCTGCAATGGGCACAAATGCAGTTGGGGCATCTCGATTATGAACCACTGTTTCTGGATTTTTCCCAAACGGTGGAACGTACCATCAACCTGACGAGTGCAGTCGCCACCACCAAAGGAATTCACCTGCAAAACTTGTTACCCCCCCGCCTGATAGCCTATGGAGATAGAAATATGTTGGATGTGGTGGTGCGGAACCTCCTCACCAATGCCCTCAAATTTACACCCAATAATGGCACGGTGATTGTTTCCGCCACCGGACAAAGTGAACTGTTTATAGAGATCGCTATTACCGATACTGGGGTGGGCATTAGCCCAGAGAACCTGGCGAAGTTATTGCAGGTGGGCAGTCATTACTCCACCCCTGGCACAAACAAGGAGCGTGGATCGGGGTTGGGGCTGATGTTGTGTCAGGAGATGATGGTGCAAAACGGGGGCAAACTGCGAATTGAAAGCGAAGTGAATAAAGGCACAACTGTTTATCTGACCTTGCCCACTAAACCCAAAATCAACTAAATGAACATCCAGAAGTTAGTTCGTCGTAACAACTTTCGTTGTCCAGGCCACCGTGCAAAATAAATGTATACGGTTTCATACGTTTCACGCCTCACGTTTCACGTTGACAACCTCTTGCAACAGGTCGCTCACAGCCTGGCGATGAATTTTGCCGGAGGCTGTTTGGGGCAGTTGAGGGATAAAATGAATGAGGCGGGGTTGTTTGTATCCGGCCAGTTGTTCACGGCAATGGGCGGTGATTTCTGCCTCGTTAATGGTTTGGTGGGGGTGTAAAACGATGGCAGCAGCTACTTTTTGCCCCCAGGTTTCGTCGGGGATGCCCACGACACAGGCCTCTTGAACGGCCGTTATGCCCCGCAACACCTCTTCTACTTCCGCCGGATACACGTTCTCTCCCCCGCTGACAATTAAATCACTGCGCCGCTGCACCACCCACAAATCCCCTGCTGCATCCAAATATCCCATGTCGCCCGTATGCAGCCAGCCATTTTGCAAAACCTTTTCGGTGGCATCTGGCTGTCGGTAATATCCCATCATGACGGTGGGGCCGGTGACACAAATTTCGCCGGTTTGACCCGGCCGTAAGGATTCCCCAGCTTCTCCCACAATTTTGACGGCCGAAAAAAGTAAGGGTTTGCCCACACTTCCCGGTTTGTGCCACACCTCGGCAGGAACGGCCGTTGTTACCTGGGAAGTGGCTTCTGTCAGGCCATATGTCAGGGCAACAGGCACACCCAATTGCTGGCACTGCGCCAATAACTGCCTGGGGGCCGCCGCCCCACCCAACAAAATACAGCGCAAAGAACCGGGAAACGGCCGTTCTTGTCGCGCCTGCAACACCCGTTGCAACATCGTCGGCACCAGAGAAACCAACGTCACCCCCTGTTCGTCAATCGCCTGGTTGACCGCCTGGGCATCAAAGTGGTCGTGCAAAACGGCCGTGATGCCATACAAACAACACCGCCACACAATTGCCAGCCCCCCCACATGGTACATCGGCATACAGAGCAGCCAGCGATCTTGCGGCCACACCCCCAGGCGGTAGGCCGAAGCCATCGCCCCCCAAAGGAAATGGTCGGGGGGTATGATGGCGGCTTTGGGTTTGCCGGTGGTGCCAGAAGTGAAAACAAGGGTGGCAGCGCGGGGCAGATCGGCCGAAACAGGAGAAGGAGAGAGGGGAGGCGGCCAGGATGAAGGGTCATCGAACAACAGCACAGGAATGGGAGAAAAATCGGCCGTTTGTGCCAGCACCCGATTAACGATGAGGCAGTGACACAGAGCTTGTTCCAGTTGCCAGCGCAACTCCACTGGTGTCAACCGGGTATTGAGCGAGACCAAGACCGCCCCCAGCCGGGCCAGCGCATGAATCAACACAAAATAATCCAGGCCATTGGGTAACAAAACAGCCACCCGACAACCTGGTTGAATCCCCCAGGTTGCCAGATGTTCGGCCGTTTCCCCCACCCGTTCCGTCAATTGAGCATAAGTGAAGTCGTGGGAGGGAGTGGAAACGGCCGATTTGTGAGGGCTGGCAACCGCCTGAGCTGCTAAATAATCCATGTTAAACATAACTTACCCGGAACAAAAAAGGGCACGGGACACGGAAGCACGGGGTTAAAACCACCGTGCTAAAAACAACGCCCCGTAAACGGGGCTAAACTGTCCACTGTCTACTGTCCACTGTCCACTGTTCACTGTCCACTGTTCCCCGTCCCCCACTCCCCTACGGCCGCCAGAAAGCACGGGGTTAAAACCACCGTGCTAAAACAACGCCCCGTAAACGGGGCTAAACTGTCCACTGTCCACTGTTTACTGTC
>CAZPEJ010000571.1:0-3773 GCA_964585465.1 uncultured Ardenticatenaceae bacterium | reverse complement strand
AGCAACTGTGCAAGTTTTCTAAATGGACGGGACTGCTGCTGAGATTGGAGATTAGGGATTAGAGATTGGCCAATCTCTAATCCCTAATCTCCAATCTCACAATAAAAACGTCAGTTCATACCCTTTGTGAGTATACACTCCCTTGTTAATGTGTTTCTGTCACTTTGTTTATGCCTCTGGGCTGATCGATATTGTAGCCACGCACATGGGCCAGGTGTAGGGCGAATAACTGACCGGGCACGATGGCGGTGAGGGGGGAGAGCCACTCGGCAACGGGTTGTGGTAGGCGCAGGGGGATGGTGCCCAGGGCGGTGGTTTCGTCGCTATCTCCCAGGCAGATGATTTCGGCGTGGTGTCTGGTTAAGGTGTGAAGGAAGGTGTGTAAATCGGCCGTTACCTGGCCGGTTGGGGCAATGGCAATTACCGGAAACCCCGGTTCAATCATTGCCAGGGGGCCGTGCAGAAAGTCGGCACTGCTGTAAGGCTCTACGACGGTGTAGGTTAACTCTTTCAATTTTAGAGCCAGTTCAAAGGCGGTGGCGTAATTAAAACCGCGCCCAATGGTGATACACCGCTCCATGTAGCGGTAACGGGGAGCGATTTGGGTGATGGTGTCGTTCATGGTCAGGGTTTTTGAAACGGCGGTGGGGATGTGTTGCAATTCGCGCTGCATGGTATCGCTGTTTGCCAGCAAGGTGCTGAGGAGGGCAATGGCGGCTAATGCACTGGTGAAGGTTTTGGTGGCGGCGACGGCCCGTTCCTCTCCGGCTTGCAAGTTGATGACAAATTCGCCTTGTTGTGCCAGGGGGGAGGTGGGAACATTGGTGAAAACGGCCGTTAAAACCCCTTGCCGCCGCGCCTCTGCCAATACCTCGACAATATCTGGGCTTTTGCCACTTTGACTGATGCCCAGCACCAGCGCGTTACGAAAGGAAATCGGCCGTTTGTAGATAGAAAAGAGGCTGGGTGTTGCCAACCCAACCAGCAACCCATTCATAGCCCCCAGGACATATTGCGCGTAGCGAGCAGCGTTATCGCTGGTGCCTCTGGCCGCAATGACGACATGGGTAATTTGCCGGGAGTGAATCGCCTGCACCAACTGGTTCATGGTTTGTTGTTCGCGCTCCAGCAGCCGGGCCAGAACATCGGGTTGTTCGTGAATTTCGCGGTAGAGGTGGGTTTGTGTCAGCATGTTTTGTTGTCCTTTCCCAGTTTTGAAGAGGTTGTTTCATAGGCGATTTTTCCGGCGATGATGGTGGCTGTGACCTGCAAATTGGTATTGAGTAGTACCAGGTCAGCATCGTATCCCGTCGCAATGACCCCTTTGGTGACACCTAAGAGGTTGGCGGGAACGGCCGTTATGGTTGGCACTGCCTCCATCAAAGTGCAGCCCGTGAATGCCATGAAGTTGCGTAATGCTTGATCCAGCGACAAGATGCTGCCTGCCAGCGTGCCATCGGCCAGTTGTGCCTGCCGCGAATCTACAGTGACGGTTTGTGCCCCTAACTGATAAATACCCGGCGGCATTCCCAGGGCGGCCATTGCATCTGTGACCAGATTCAAACGGCCGTTTCCCACCCCTTGCCACAATAGCTTAATCAACGCCGGATGCACATGCACCCCATCAGGAATCAACCCCAGTGTAACGGCTGAATGTGCCCACAACGCCCCAATGATGCCTGGTTCGCGGTGGTGTAGTGGGTTCATGGCATTAAACAGGTGGGTGCCATACCGAATCCCGGCGGCAATACCCGCCTGGGTTTCGGCAAAGGTAGCGGCCGAATGCCCCGCGCTCACCACAACACCCCGTTCGGCTAACTGTTGAATCAAGGGCAAAACCCCCGGTAATTCTGGAGCCACCGTCACCAACCGCACCTGGGTGGCGGGGGCCCAATCGGCAACGGCCGTTAATGAAGGAGGTTGCAGGTAACGGGCCGGGTGTGCCCCCTTGCGGGTGGGTTGTAAAAACGGCCCTTCCAGGTGCAAACCGATGGGCTGGCTAAAAGGTTGGTGTAAACAATGGGTGGGTGGGCCGGATGTTAACACCTGTTGGGCTGCGGTTATGGTGGTGGTGGGTGAGGTGATGATGGTGGGCAGGAAGGCGGTGACACCAAATTGGGGTAACTGGCTGGCAACTTGCCAGATGGTGCCGGGGTCGGTGGTAAAATCGAGGCCAAATGCCCCGTTGCATTGTAAATCAATGAACCCCGGCAACAAAAACCCACCTTGCCCATTCAGTTGTTGGGTGTTGGCGGGTGGGGGGAAGTGGGCGGCCGGGGCGATGGTGTGGATACGGCCGTTTTGCAGCAGAACGGCCGTATCTGGAAACATCTGCTGGGGTGTGACAACCGTCACCTGGTGGATGTATAACGGGGTGTTCATACGAAAGGTGTTGAAGGGAGGAAAACCCTCCCTGATTTAATAGTAAAATGATTTAACAAACTCATTGTACTGAGTGATAACTCATTTGTCAATTTACCTTGACAAATGAAAATTATTTTATACACTACCACTTAGTAAATTGATTTAACTTATTGCTGAGAGCATAAAAAGGAGGTGTAAATGGTGTAAAGTTATATCGTTTCGTCAATTCATTGTTCCCACCCCAAAGACCCATCTAAAATTAGGAGAAGAATAAAATGTTCAAAAAATCACTCTTTTTGTTGAGCTTTTTGTTGGTTATCGTGTTAGTAGCTTGTGGCGGAGGGGGTGAAACAACCACCGATTCTACAAGCGATGAAGCCGCCGCCACCGAAGCCCCCGCCGAAGACGCAGAAACTGCCCCCGAAACGGCCGAAGAAAAAGTCACTCTGACAATTGAAAGCTGGCGTAATGACGACCTGACCATCTGGCAAGATGTGATCATCCCGGCTTTTAACGCCAAATACCCCAACATCGAAGTTATTTTTGCCCCCACCGCCCCGGCCGAGTACAACGGTGTTTTGAATACCAAATTAGAGGGTGGCACAGCGGGTGATTTGATTACCTGTCGGCCGTTTGATGCCTCCCTGGCTTTGTATGATGCCGGGTACCTGGCTTCGCTCAATGACCTGTCAGGCATGGAAAACTTTGGCGATGTGGCAAAAAGTGCCTGGATTACCGATGATGGCTCCAACGTCTTTTGTGTGCCAATGGCTTCGGTCATTCACGGGTTCATCTACAACGCCAACATTTTTGAAGAACTGGGGCTAGAAGAGCCAACCACCGAAGCTGAGTTTTATGCCGCGTTGGATGCCATCAAAACAGACGGCCGTTATGCCGGGTTAGACATGGGAACGGCCGATCAGTGGGAATCTGCCACCATGGGCTTCCAAAACATCGGCCCCAACTATTGGCAAGGTGAAACCGGCCGTCTCGGCATAATTGCAGGCAGCGAAAAATTCACCGATCCCCAATATGTGGCTGTTTGGGAACAACTCGCCAAATGGTCAGCCTACTTCCCCGAAGGGTATGAAGCCCAAAGTTACCCCGACTCGCAAAACCTGTTCACCCTGGGGCAAGCTGCCATTTACCCCTCCGGTTCCTGGGACATCTCCCTGTTCCGCCAACAAGCTGATTTTGAAATGGGAGCCTTCCGCCCGCCGTTGCCAGAAGGGTCAAACACCTGTTACATCAGCGACCACACCGACATTGCGTTGGGCATGAATGCTACTTCCCCCCACGCCGAAGAAGCCAAAATCTTCCTCAGCTGGGTAGCTTCTCAGGAATTTGCCCAACTGTATAGCAACGCCCTACCTGGTTTCTTCTCCCTCGCCAACTTTGATGTCACCCTG
>CAZPEJ010000570.1:0-3784 GCA_964585465.1 uncultured Ardenticatenaceae bacterium | reverse complement strand
CAACGGATAGAAACAGATAAACAGATGGGCTAGTCGAGCATTATCCGCTTATCCGCTTTCATTCGCTGCCAGCAACGGATAGAAACGGATAAACGGATGGGCTAATCGAGCATTATCCGCTTATCCATTTTCATCCGCTGCCCCAAACATTTACTAATCGTCTTCTGTTATGGAATTGTTGTTGCCGTTTTGTTTGCGGGATGATTTGATGGCGTTGCGCTCTTCGGTGGCATACTCTTTAATTTGTTGGCTGACGGGGCGCAGCAGTTGTAAAACGGCCGTTGCCACTAGGGTGGTAAAAATTGCCAGCGCATATCCGCCCACTGCCACCGTCATGCCCACAGCCGCCACCAACCACACCGTCGCCGCCGTTGTCAACCCTTTTATCTTGTTGCGGTTATGCAACAAAGCCCCAGCCCCCAAAAAACCCACCCCACTGACAATTTGCGCCGCCACCCGCCCTGTATCCTGGGAAGCCCCATGCAACGGGAACCCCTGCACCGACAGAATGGTGAACAAACAAGAAGCCATCGCAATCAAGATGTTGGTTCTTAACCCGGCCGGACGGCCGTGCCATTCCCGTTCAAACCCAACAATGCCACCCAAAACGGCCGCCAGGATAATTTTGAAAAATGTCAACCAATCCACGCCTTCCATGTTCCCAACCTCCATTCAGTGGTATGATTTTTGAGTATGCAATGTCTTAGCCCGTTACATTTGTTGGAATACATACCCACAAGAGCATAAACTGACATTTTTTTTAAGATTGGAGCTTGGTAAATCTCTAATCTCCAATCTCAAAGCCCCTCAGCAGAATGTCAATTGATGATCTTACACAATTATAGTACTTGATCTGTTGCTTTTTTGTATAGTAGGCGTTACGTTATGTCGTGCAAAGGCACAGGAACACAGGGGTTTCCCCCTCTGCACCATTGCGTCCCGGCACGAAAAACAGTGATAAGGTGCATCTGATATGAAAAAAAGACGTTGGCCGACAGTGGTTTTGTTGGTGTTGTTGCTCTGTGTGGTGGGGGTGGGCCTGGTGTATTGGCAAATCGGCCGTTTTATCAATCTCACCGGTTTTCGCGGCAGTGGCGGAGTTGCTGGTGTGGTGGTGCCAGATGGATTTCAGGTCAACATTTTTGCCCAGGGATTAAACGGCCCCCGCTTCATCGCCTTTGGGCCAGATGGCAGCCTGTTTGTAGCAGACCGGGGCAACAACCGGCTGGTGCGGCTGCCAGACACAGATGGAGATGGCACGGCCGATTCCATTCAACCCTTCGCCACCGACCTGAATCGGCCGCATAGCCTTGTCTTTCACGAAGGGGCGTGGTATGTGGGTGTGCCCAATGGTGTCATTCGCCTGGTAGATAACGACGGAGATGGCACGGCCGATACCCGCACCACACTCATTAACAACCTGCCGGACAGTGGCAGCCACACCACCCGCACAGTAGCCTTTTTGCCAGATGGCCGACTGGTAGTTTCGGTGGGTTCTACCTGCAACGTGTGTGAAGAAACTGATGCGCGGCGGGCGGCCGTATTGGTGTATCCTTCTCCGGTAACGGCCGATTCGCTGACAGAAAGCCAGCTATTTGCCACCGGGTTGCGGAATGCAGTTGGTCTGGCAATCCATCCCGAAACCGGGGCACTCTGGGGCAGCAATAACGGCCGTGACCTGATGGGGGACGATTTACCCCCCGAAACAATCTATATCATCGGCGAAGGCCAAACCTATGGCTGGCCTGCCTGCCACAACGGCTATCTGCTCGACCCCGACTACGGCTTTGAGGGAGCCTGTGAGGGAGTCGAAAAACCAGTGGTAGAGATGCAAGCCCACTCGGCCCCGCTAGGCATTACTTTTTACACTGGCAACCATTTTCCGGCCGAATACGTGGGGGATCTGTTTATCGCCTTTCATGGCTCCTGGAACCGCAGCACCCCCACCGGCTACAAAGTGGTGCGCCTGCCCCTGGATGGCAACACCCCTAGCGGCCCGGTAGAAGATTTTGCCGTTGGCTGGATGGATGAAGACACTGCCCAGGTTTTCGGCCGTCCGGTGGGGCTGGCGGTTGGCCCCGATGGGGCGTTGTATGTCAGTGATGATAAAGGGGGGGTCATTTATCGGATTTTTTACACAGGATCGTAATTTGAATGGAATGCGGGTTACGCAAGTTTGGCGGGTTTTCGCGGGTAAAAACGTTGATTTGCAGAAAAATCCGCGTTTATCCGTTCCACTCGCGTTTATCCGCGTCCCATTTTCTACCGCGTCCCATTTTCTGAGAGGAGGTTAACAGGAGAGCAGCATTCCCACTTTAAGCACCACCACCCCAACCATTGATGTCTACATTAAACTAGCCCAATTTCCCATTTTGGCCGACCGTATTCGGGTGCGAATGCGGGAGGAGTTGTTTCGTCGCGGGGTTATCAGCCGGACTGAGTTTGAGAACGAAGTCAAAATTCTGGCCATGGAGTCTCAACAGCGGGAAGGGTTAAATGATCCCGTTAGCCAGGAAGAAGAAAGTGTGTGGCAACGGCGGCTGGAGCAAATCCGCGACTTTCATACAGACGCTTATTTTGCCAACAACCTGGGGAGCGCGTTGCTGGAACACCTGATTCAGGATGTGTTAAATACTCAACCCATTCCTTCCCGCCCTGGTGAACTGACCTTTAACCCAGAAATTGCTCCCTGGGAGTTACTGTTTCGTCAGGGGGAGTTGTACGAGGCTCTGCCCCAACCAGAACAGGTGAAGATACAGCACCATTTACAGGAATTGAAAGCGGTGTTGATTAAACGGATGATCAGTGACCAGTTGCCGTTTATTGGGGTGGCGCGCAAAGTGTTTGAGATGAAGGATTTGCGCCGGGTGTATCAACGGCTCATTGGTGGCGGCCGTATTGGGGGCAAGGCAGCCGGGATGTTGCTCTCGTGGAAAATTTTGCAGCAGCGGGCCTCGGAATATGGCCCGGATATTAGCAAACAGGTAGGCATCCCGGAAACCTTTTTTATCGGTTCGGAGGTTTTCTACGAGTTTATTTTGGTTAATCGGCTGGATAAATACATCAACCAAAAGTATTTGCCGTTGGAACAAATGCGAATGGAGTACCCCAATATCGTGGCTGGTTTTATGGCGGGTGAGTTTCCCGACGATATTTTGCAGCAGTTACGCGAGGTGTTGGGGCAGATGGCAGGACGGCCGTTTATTGTGCGCTCCTCAAGCCTGTTGGAAGATAACTGGAGCGAAGCCTTTGCCGAGAAGTATTACAGCTACTTTTGCCCCAACCAGGGCAGTTATGAGGAAAATTTGCAAAGGCTTCTAACGGGTGTACGCCGGGTGTTAGCCAGCACCTTTAACCCAGAAGCAATGATAGCCCGACAACGGTCGAGGTTAATTGATTACGATGAGCGGATGGCGGTGATGATTCAAGAAGCGTGTGGTACGCGGTACCGTGACTACTTCTTCCCGGCCGTATCGGGCATGGGTTTGAGCCGCAATCCACTGAGGTGGAAGGAGGAAATTCGTCCAGATGAAGGGTTATTGCGGCTGGTGTGGGGGTTTAGTACTCGCATTCCCGACCCCCTGAACAACCAGGATGCCTGTCTGGTTGCTTTGAGTCACCCCCAATGGCGGGAAACGGCCGACTTGGGAACCCTGCGCCGCACCTCACAAAAATTGATCAAAATGGTGGACATGACCAGAAACGACTTTGTGTTTATGCCGGTTCAAGAAGTTCTCCCCCTCTATGCCCACCACCTGCGCCATGTCGCCTCCATTGATAACGG
>CAZPEJ010000569.1:0-3786 GCA_964585465.1 uncultured Ardenticatenaceae bacterium | reverse complement strand
GGAAAAGGGCAGAATAACACACGGGTCACGCGGATGAAACGGATGCACGCGAATTAGACCAGAAAAATCCGCGAAAACCCGTCAAACCTGCGTCATCCGGGTTCCATTGCAACTTTTCGACAGGCTGTTAGCTCAAAACATCGCCTGTTTTCATAAGGAATTGGAAGAAGAATCAAAAGGAGGTGGCACAAAAAGGAGAAACCAAGACAAACACAAATTACCAGTTGAACCCATAACATAACAACATTTAATTCAAATTTCACACACAGGAGAGGAAAAAATGAGTCCGTTTTTAGGCGAAGTCATTGGCACAATGCTTTTAATCTTGTTCGGCGATGGTGTCGTAGCCAACGTTGTTTTAGGCAAAACCAAAGGAAATAGCTCTGGCTGGATCGTCATTACCACAGGCTGGGCTTTAGCCGTTTTTGTCGGTGCATACTCGGTAGCCAAAATCAGCGGTGCCCATTTAAATCCGGCCGTGACCATTGGCCTGGCCGTAGCTGGCAAATTTGAGTGGGGCGATGTCCCAACCTATGTCATTGCTCAAATGATTGGGGCTTTCCTGGGGGCCGTCTTGGTCTGGTTACACCACTACCCCCACTGGGCAGAAACCAAAGATGCCGGGGCAAAACTGGCCGTCTTCAGCACTGGCCCAGCCATTCGGAATGTCACCTGGAACCTGGTTAGCGAAATTATCGGCACCTTTGCCCTGGTCTTTGGGATTCTGGCAATTGATGGCCCGGTTGGCATGGATATGGGTGCGTTAGGCATCATCCCGGTGGCTTTCCTGGTGTGGGTGATTGGTCTCTCGCTGGGTGGCACCACTGGATATGCCATTAACCCTGCCCGCGACCTCGGCCCGCGTATTGCCCATTTCTTGCTGCCCATTGCTGGCAAGGGTGACAGCGATTGGGGGTATTCCTGGATTCCGGTGGTTGGCCCCATTATTGGTGCAGTCATCGCCGCTGTTTTGTATGGTGTGCTTGGTAGCTTCTAGGAATGGTGTTTTCCAGGCACGTTTTGTGGTTGGAGAACCGCGCCTATCACGTTTGTGAAGAGAGGTAACTTATGAAAAAACTCATTAACGCAGTGGAGAATGTGGTTAATGAACAACTGGCGGGGATGGCTGCGGCGCATTCCAGCCTCAAGGTAAATTACGATCCCAAATATGTCTACCGGGCAGATGCGCCAGTGGCCGGGAAAGTGGCTCTGGTTTCTGGGGGTGGCAGTGGTCACGAACCGATGCACGGTGGGTTTGTGGGCATGGGGATGTTGGCTGGGGCCTGCCCCGGAGAGGTGTTTACCTCACCGACCCCAGACCAGATGTATGAGTGTGCCAAAGCGGTAGATGGTGGGGCCGGGGTGTTGTTCTTGGTGAAAAACTATACCGGGGACGTGTTGAACTTTGAAACGGCCGCTGAGTTATGCCACGCAGACGGGATTAAGGTGCAAAATATCCTTATTGATGATGACGTGGCAGTGAAAGATAGTTTGTATACGGCCGGTCGGCGCGGGGTAGGTACGACAGTTCTGGCAGAAAAAGTTGTTGGGGCGGCTGCCGAGGCCGGGTATACCCTGGAGCAATGTGCTGATCTGTGCCGCAAAGTGAATCAATACGGCCGTTCCATGGGCGTGGCTCTCACCTCCTGCACTGTTCCTGCCGCAGGCAAACCCACCTTTGAACTGGGTGATGACGAAATGGAAATTGGTATCGGTATTCATGGTGAACCAGGGCAAAAACGGATGTCTCTGGAATCGGTGGACAGCGTCACCACCATGATGGCGCATGAAATCATTGACGATGGCCCGTATACCCGTACCGTGCGGGAGTGGGATGGCGAAAATGGGCAATGGGTAGATAAAACCCTCACCGATGCCCCCTTCCAGGCAGGCGACCGCGTGATTGCTTTTGTCAACAGCATGGGTGGCACCCCTGTTTCCGAACTGTATGCCGTCTATCGCAAACTGGACGAACTTTGTCGCGCCAAAGGGTTGACTATCGTCCGCAACTTGATTGGCCCCTACATCACCTCCCTGGAAATGCAAGGTTGTTCCATCACCCTGCTAAAAGTGGATGATGAAATTTTGAAATTCTGGGATGCCCCGGTGAATACACCAGGGCTGCGTTGGGGTGTGTAATTCAGGCAGTTGTAAACAGTAAACAGTCAGTAGTTTGTTGACTATTCACTGTTTACTGGAGTTAACTATGGCTGTGACAAAAGACCAGATCATGAAGTGGCTACAGAAAACGGCCGTTGTGATGGAAAGCAACAAACAATACCTCACCGACCTGGATTCAGCCATTGGGGATGCGGATCATGGCATCAACATGGCGCGTGGGTTCGGCAAGGTAAAAGAAAAGTTGCCCACAGTAGCCGACAAAGATATCGGGAATATCCTGAAAACTGTAGGTATGACCCTCATCTCTACTGTCGGTGGGGCCAGTGGCCCGTTGTATGGCACCTTTTTTATGCGGGCCGGGCAGGTTTCTACCTCCAAAGAAGAGCTAAACAACGAAGATTTACTGGCAACCCTTCAGGCCGGAGTAGATGGCATTGTGCAGCGGGGCCGTCCCCAGGTGGGAGACAAAACCATGTATGATGTGTGGCATCCGGTGTTGGAGTCACTTCAAAGTTCGTTTGGGGCTGGTGCCGACACGTTGCAGGGGTTAAAAACGGCCGTTTCCGTTGCCGAAAAAGCTGTTCAAGACACCATCCCCCTCAAAGCCAGAAAAGGACGCGCCAGCTACCTGGGCGACCGCAGCATTGGTCATCAAGACCCAGGGGCTACCTCGTCCCACTTAATGTTAAGAACCTTGTTAGAAGTTATCGAAACAAGCTAACCTCACCCGTGTGGCCTCTGCCCCAGCAAGTTGAGCAGCTACCACACGAAATAGGAGTAATAAAATGGCAAAATATGTTGCCGCTATTGACCAAGGAACGACCAGCACTCGTTGTATGATTTTTAACCACTCCGGCGAGCCAGTTGGCAGCTATCAACTGGAACACGCCCAAATTTATCCCAAACCCGGTTGGGTGGAACATGACCCATTGGAAATCTGGGCCAGAACCCAAGATGTTGTGAAGGGAGCCATGCAAAAAGCGGGAGCCACCATTGCCGACATCGCCGCCGTAGGCATCACCAACCAACGCGAAACCACCGTCGTCTGGGACAAAAACACCGGCAAACCCTACTACAATGCCATTGTCTGGCAAGACACCCGCACCGACCAAATTTGCAATGCCCTGGCGCAACATGGCGGGCAAGACCGTTTCCGCCCCAAAGTAGGGCTGCCATTAGCCACCTACTTCTCCGGCCCCAAAGTGAAATGGGTATTGGACAACGTAGAAGGTGCGCGGGCAGCTGCGGAACGTGGGGATGCGCTGTTTGGCAACATTGACACCTGGCTCATCTGGAATCTCACTGGCGCACATGTCACCGATGTCTCTAATGCCAGCCGTACCATGTTGATGAACCTGGAAACCCTGGACTGGGACGACGAAATTTTGGGCATCATGGGCATTCCGCGCCAGATGTTGCCGCGTATTGTGCCCTCTAGCGACCCCAAAACCTGGGGCAAAACCCGCGCCAATGGCCCGTTTGGCGGCGAAATTCCCGTCTGCGGCGACCTGGGCGACCAACAAGCCGCTATGGTGGGGCAAACTTGTTTCAGCCCTGGCGAAGCCAAAAACACCTATGGCACTGGCTGTTTCATGCTCATGAACTCCGGCACCATGATTGTGCACTCCAACTACGGTTTGATGACGAAGATTTTTTTCAAATTTG
>CAZPEJ010000568.1:0-3786 GCA_964585465.1 uncultured Ardenticatenaceae bacterium | reverse complement strand
TCCTCCGCAAATAGTCATCCCAATACGTTTGGGCTAACTCAATGTCTCTGGATTGTGTTTTTTTGTCGCCCCCATACAACAAAATGACAACCGTATTGTCTTTGCGCCCAAAATAAACACGATAACCTGGCCCATGTGGGATTCGTAACTCGCTTACGCCACGTCCCACGCTTTTGCAATCGCCGAAATTTCCCAATCGAATTCGATTCAACCGGACACGGATTTTTGCTCTGGCTTGCCGGTCTCTTAACCCTTCCAACCAATCTCGAAACGGATTTTGTCCTGAATGGGTTAAGTATTCCAGCAATTCGATTTGGATATGATCCATAAACGTATTGTAGCACAAAAACTACAAACTGGTGTGTTCGTTCTCGAAAATGAGTTGCCGCCCATCTCTACCAACATCTACAAAATCGGAGCCCAGGGCGGTCAACTGCAATGAATGTTAGGCGACCGATGAGGAACGGCCGTTTGCTTCACTACCTTGACCACACATGACGCAGATTGGCACAGATTCGGCCGTTTGCTTCGCAGCTAAATGCTCAGGCATAAACTGTACCTGTTACGCGGCTACGCTTAGGACGTGGTGCAGGTGTGCCATAAAGCATGCCTTCTGCACTGATGTCTTCATCAATGTCAGGCCAATGAACCCCATTACCCTCGCCGATTATTTCGTAATTAGCCCGTTGTTCAAGTGTAGCTTCCAGTAAACGCCACGACCATACCAGAGGAACGCTGATGATACGTCCGTCTGTAAGATGAGCAATGATTAAATCCTCCGTAACTTTTATATCTTTAATTCTCGGTAGAATCCTCATCACAGTGTTCATGCCAAGCCTCAACAATTTTATCTAAATTAGATTCAATGTATCGTTGACAAGTTAAGGTTTTTTATTCGTCTGTCAAAGGTAAATTTCGATGAATTTGGGTCATTTTTACGTGAATTTCAGCGTTTTGGCGGTTTGATGAACGGCCGTCGGCGAATGGTTTTCACCGAGTTGATCCATCAGCGTCGCTGAAATGGCTTTGAATGTTGATTTTGTCGTGTGTTTATGCAAAGTCGGCCCAAAAATACCTCTAACAATTGCCCCTTGACAAATTTGTCAGTTACTTAACTTGTTACCAATAGGCTTAGGAACACGCTCCGACTAAATCTAGTTCTTCGATATTCCAGAGTTCAACAGCCGTAGGGTCTGGGGCAAAACCAGTGACATGGCAATCAACCACAGCGTAATGCTCATACCAAAATAAAGGCAGAGCAGGCAACGCCTCGCCCCACAACATTTGAGCAGCCTGGCTTTGTTGGATCAGGTCATTTGCTTCAAGGGCCACCACTGCTTGGGTGCAGGAGCGGTCGAATGTTACATCTTGAAACCTGGTGACATTCAACCCGGCTGGATCATCGGTTCCAGGGATGTTACCACTCCAATACCGTTGGCAGGCAAGGTCATCGGCTACCAGGGGTAAAAGAGCCATATCATACTGCCCACCAAAGAGGCGCCCGTCTGGCCAGGGGGTATAGAGTGCTTCCGGTGTCAATGCTTCAACTTGAACCGTAATGCCACAGATCGCTAAATCAGCCACAATCTGGTTGGCGACTACAGCGCGTTCCGGCACATCCCTGGTAATCAACGTTAAGGTTAAGGCTGTTTGCCCACTTGCTTGCAACAACTCCCGCCCTTGTTGAGGAGCATATCTCTGGGCAATTACTTCCAGGTAAGCCGGGTCTAGCAGATGTATATAAGAATTGCCCACCACGCCCCCTATCTGTACAGCCAAATTTTCCCGGTCGAGGCAGTGAGTGATAGCCTGTCGTACCGCTAAATCCTGGATGGCTGAATCAGTTTGTAGATTAAAAGCTAACTGTAACCCGATATCACCAGGGATAGTTTTCAAAGTGAAATCGCTGTTCGCCAAAGTCGTTTCCTACGTCTCCATTGGCATCGCACTGGTGATGGAACGGCTAATCAGGTGGCAACCAGCCTTAGAAATATCAGCTAACAGCTCTGTAAAAGGTGGCTCGAAAAAGCGAAATTCAACTTCTTCTAAGTGAGGTAAACCTTCATCAGTACGAAAATAAAAGGAATTGCGAATGGCTACCAAATGCTGACCCGGCAGCCACTCCTGAAATTGAAATGGCCCGGAACCCACCAATGGTATCTCCGTATCCAGGCCAACCCCTAAATGACGGGGCAAAGGCGGAAAGAAAAATTGGGAGAAATCGGCCGATACATACCCCGGCAATCCCGCCCACTCCACCGTCTGGTCATCCAGGGCATAGTAACGGCTGGTGAGGGCAAATAATCGTTGTGAAGTTGGTAACCACTCTTCCATAATTGCTATTTGAGAATCTGCCAGTTTCCTATACGCATATACGGAATCGTGAGCCGTGATCGGTGTGCCATCGGACCAGGTGGCATCTGGCCGGAGGCGAAAACGGGCTACCATGCCAATCATGGTGGTATCTTCACCTGGAGGATATGGTTCAATCTGCCCTGTATACCGGTTGAAAACAGGTTCATTGGCACTAACAGGCATGGGTTCAACCCAAACCGTCCCTGCTTCGAGGGTAGGCAAATTGGCTAATAGCACCGATTGATAGGCAAAGTGTACATAATCTACAGGGCCATCATTCAATGCTTGTAAGATAACGTTACTGGTAGTCACATCTGCGTAAGGGTGTAAGGGAACCGGCGGTTCCAGAGTGCAAATAATGAGCCGCTTAAACGGTTGAATAGTTGCCGCCGTCGGTTCATTGGTGGGTAAATCGGTAAGCGGGGGTAAACGGGTGGCAGGGGGGGGATTGGTCGGCACGGCTGCTACTGATTCAACAGGCGGAGTAGTGGCCTGGAAGAATAGGTTGGTTTCAGTGGGTACGGCCGTTCCTTTCTCATCCGAAGAAGCTATTACACAGCCTGCCAGAAAAAGACAAAGACCCAACACACAAATGATCCACCGAAATGCACTTTCAGCCCATGTCATAATATCCCCTCCATCCCCACAATAGTTTTTACGGTCAAGTTTGGTCATTTGGGTGAAGTTAGCGACTATTGTGACTGGAGAAATGATGGGACATCGTTAAAACTTCACGCCATCCCATCAAGAGGCATCAAGGTAAACTACTACAATGAGGGTTAAATGGCCGACACCCAACCACTTTCTCTTCCATACTGACTAATGAATGACCAGAGTATAAAATAATTTTCCAGGCACAGTCAATAGGTTGGCAGATGTATTGACTTTTGAATGCAGCCCGGCTTAAAAATGAAGAAATTGTTACGGCCACACTCACCCGCACCCTCATTGATACCCGTAAAAACCGAATGGAGAGACAAAAATGGTGAAGATGCCTTTTTTGTGGCAAAGTTCATGGTGACAAAACCACTACACCTAAAGCCGTTACTACAAACTTGTTTCCAAACAATCGTTGGGGGATTTGAAAGCGGAGATTGGTCATCTCGAACTTCAGCTAAAAGCTGTTTACCTCATTGATCACTAAATAGACGTTGGTACATTATCAGGTCATCTAACGACACATTTCCCCCGCACAACAGCAAAACCACATGATTTTCGGCCGTAAATTGTGTTTGCAAACGGTAAGTAGCGGCCAAAGTGCTGGCGGCAGCTAATTCTGCCAGTAGTTTGGCCCGTTCTAACAAAAAGCGTAAGGCCACAAAGGCTGCTTGATCTGTTACCAGGGTGTGTTGGACGACATGCTGTTGGGCGATTTGTAACATATCGGCCGATACGTAGGGGGCACCCAATGTTTTTGCCAGCGAAGTAGGT
>CAZPEJ010000567.1:0-3789 GCA_964585465.1 uncultured Ardenticatenaceae bacterium | reverse complement strand
CTCTTTGCAACCACAGGAACGGTTCAACCCCGTCTGGTAGACATCTTCCCGCAACGAATTTACGAGGGGCAACCGCGCGTGGTGCAGGTGAAAGCGGAGCCATCGCTCAAAGTGGCAGGGGTAGTGGAGGCCAGCCTGGGCAGTATCAGCAGTGATTTGCGTTTGGGGCAGGTGACTCCGGTAACGTTGGGCTTTTTTGGCGATGAGGAGCGTAATCCTTATTGGGAGTTGCAGGAGAAAGAAAACCCGATCCTTGGCCTTTACCACTTTTGGCTGTTGCTGGAGCAGCCACCAGGGTGCGAGGAGGTGGGGTTAGAGATGTATGGAGAGGGGGATTTGCAGACGAGTTTGTTCACTTTGCCTGTGGGGCCAAAGGTGCGGAAGTGGGGCAGGCATGAACCAGTGCGTCTGTCGGAGATTGTGGGGTGAGCCGTAAAACGTGAAACGTGAAACGTGAGATTTCTCTGATCACGTTTTACGTTTTACATTTCATTGGTTGTCAACCCCCTGAGTTCCTAAAGAACCGAGAAAACCTTTATGTTCTTTGTGGTTAAATCCCAGAGAGGCTGAACCGTTACCAGGTTTTTTAACTTTCCAGCCCAACCCAGAGGGGGTAGTTAAAACAGTTGGTCATGGTGTAGGGGATGAGGCGGTGGTAGTTGTAGGCGGGGGCGTGCAGGCGAATGGCGTTTTCGTCTGGGTTGTTGTACATCATCCACTCCTCGTCGGCTGACCAGGAAGGCCAGAAAAATTGGTCAACGTCTAACCAGGCCCGTTTTTCGTTCTCCTGGTCGTATAACTCCACACTCCCCAAAGTGCCATACCGATTGTTGCGAGCCAGGTAAAACCAACGGCCGTTTGGTGAAAATACCGCCCAATCCACATCATCCGTCTGGTTCAACAAGGTGATCTGGCCTTCTTGCCACAAAAAGAGATGATTCACACCGCTTCCGTTGTTATCGGAACTGCCAACTACCAACAAACGCGGGGCAGATGGATCGGCCATGATGTAGTTGATGGTGAGGGATAACGGCCGTCTTTCTTCCGGTATCTGCGCCAGAAACATTTCGGCCGTAAACAACAGGTGGGGCGTTTCATCCTGCACAGAGGCCCACACCCACTCCCCCGCCCCCCCGTCCACCTGGGAATAATAAACATACCGTTCATTGTCCAGCCAGTACGCATACCCGCCTTGCCCCACCTGCCGAACGGGTTGCCCCCAGGCATCCCCCAGATAAACATCCTGTAGATGACCATCCGCCTGCGGTATGGTTAACAAGGTTTGGCTGGTATCGGCCGACCAGGTCGGCCAACCGACCAGTTGTTTTACGTCACACTGCCCGGTGTGGCAACGGGTTGGGTCAAACAACCACAGTTCCGTCATGCTGCCGTCTGGGGTGGTGGCATTGAGCAGCCAATGATTTTCCGGGTAGTTGCCCCACCAGTTGGTCAGGTACATCACCCCATAACCCGTCCAGTGTCGTTCCAACACCGTCACTTCTTCGTCAGGTCGCCAGAGGGAAATACGGCTGTAATGCTGACCTTCTCCCCCATCCCACTCCTCTTGAATGGCATACCCGGAACCGTTTGGCAAGGGAAAAGCTGCGCCATAATATCCATTCTCCTGGGAACTACGGCTAAAAACTTGTGCCCATTGCTCCTCGGCAAAGTTGTATTCGTATAACGTGGTAGCACCCTGATCATCCCGGCAGGAGAGGGCAATTTTCTGGTTGGGCAAAGGCAGCGGCAGGGGCTTGAGGCCAGTGGCACTGTGCAAATAAATATATTGTTGCAGATGAGCATCCAGATAGGTGACGTTATCCACATCGGGGAAAGCGGTTAACAACCAGTCCAGGTAATCTTGGGCCGTTGTCAACGTCTGTTGCAGGTGAGCAGGGGTAGTATCGGCCGTTTCCAACACATAAACCACCAACGCATACAGTTGTAACCATTCAATCGGTTTGAGGTGAAGGGTGGATTGGTTCCAGGCCCGCCCGTCAATCATAGTGTTATAGGTTTGAGAAATCTGTTCGTAACTCTCTGGTGTCAGCGGCCAACGGCGCAGCCCCAAATCGTGCAACTGGTGATGCAACAACACCTGGAAAATTGGCAAATGGCCGCAGCAGCTATATCCCACCACGCTGCTGATAAAAGCAGAAACGACCTGGCTGCCATAGACGCGGTACAACACCTGATAACCCGCTTCATCCTGGGGCAGACCCACCAGGGTGGGGGTGGGGAGTTCCAGGGCATATTCTGGCTGTGCCCAGGGGGCCGAATCGGCCGTTTGTAACAAATTTTCTAGTTGGTCAGAGAAACGCACCTGCAAATGGGCTTCGGCCGGGCAATCCAGGTCTGCCAGTTCGCGGCAGGCGCGGCGCAACAAATCGTTCAAATCGTCAGCTAATCGCTCCGCAACGGCCGTATCTCGTTGGGGATAAATGAGCGTCAGATAGGGGGTTTCGTGGCTTTTCCACTCCCCCCAAAATGACTCCAGGGGCGGGGCCAGCAACCATCGGCGGTTCTGCCCCAGGCGATAAACGGCCGTTTGTTGCAGTTGCACCGTCTCCGTCATCCCGGCCGTGTCTAAAACGGTATAACTGTAAACGGCCGTTACCTCGGCGGCAGTTAACTCTGGGTTTAAGGTGGTGGTTAAAACCTGGCTGGCGGCTGGCAAAACGGCCGTCAATCCCAACGCCGGGCGATGCAAAAACAGCCCCGCCTGCACTAACTCAATCTGGTCTTCCATCCAGCGTGGGTCCCGCCCTGAAAGCTGGTCACGGAACAAATCACTCTCCTGGCGGGCAGCGATGTCCCAGACAAACCGGTGGGTGGCTAACAACTCTTGTTCAACGGCCGTTGTGCGTTCAGCCACTTCTGCCTGCACCTGGCGGTAAACTGTCCACAGCCCCAAAACAACGGCCGTTACCCCCATCACCAACAGCCACCAGGGCCACCTGCGGCGCACAGGCTCGGCTGGCTGGTGGGCAGCCGCCTCGTTTTCCCAGGGGGTGTCATCTTCCGTTTGCCACTCAAACATAGAGTGAATCGTAACCCGCCCCTAAACGGCCGTCAATCACAGGCGGCTGTTCCACACTGGTTCTGGAACCCCTTTCTCATGGTTTTCAAATCTAGCCATCACAAACAGGGCATCTGACAAACGGTTCAAATAGGCCACCACGAACGACCCAACTGCTTCCTGGCGCGACAAGGTAATCACCTCTCGTTCGGCGCGGCGGCAAACCGTTCGGGCAACGTGCAAGTGTGCGGCAGCCAGCGACCCTCCCGGCAAAATAAAATTTTCCAGGGGGCCAACAACGGCCGTTAATTCATCTATCAACTGCTCCAATTTTTGTACATGGCGGGACTCAATTTGTGGTAACTGGTACTTTTGTTTATCCGCTTCCAAAAAACACAAATCAGACCCCAGGTGGAACAGTTCATTTTGAATCACAGGCAGTTCGGCCACCAGACGGTTACACACCCCACTTGCCAGGGCCACCCCCAACTGGGAGTTCAACTCGTCCACTGTGCCATACGCCGCCACTCGCAACGACTCTTTCGCCACTCGTTGCCCACCCCCCAGGCCCGTCGTGCCGTCATCCCCTTTCCGTGTGTAAATTTTGGTTAATCTAGGCATTGGATTCCTTAAAAAGCTGTCAGATGTTAGCTGTCAGCCGTTAGCTGTCAGCCGTTAGCTGAAAGCTGATAGCTGATAGCTGATAGCTCTACGTCCTCGACTGTTAACCAGCCTGTGCCGGGGAAGAGGCGGGAGATTTGGGGGGCAAA
>CAZPEJ010000566.1:0-3796 GCA_964585465.1 uncultured Ardenticatenaceae bacterium | reverse complement strand
TACAGGTTGTTTCAGCGTTCAGGGTAAATTGTTGCCAATCCTGCTCACAAATCCAAATTTCCCCTCGGTTTTGAGGAATTTACAAGTTGAGGATAAGACAATGGCTGAACGAACAACGATTGCAGCCCAACCCCGTTCGGTGGTTGGTAAGAAGGTAAATCAATTGCGCCGGTCTGGTTGGATTCCGGCAGTGGTGTATGGGCAGAGTGAACCCACTCACATTCAGTTGGAAAATCTGAGTCTGCGGCGAGTGCTGCGCGAAGTGGGCACGAATCACCTGTTGGACATTGATTTGAATGGAACCCCCCGCACGGTGTTGGTGCGTGACATTCACCAACATGTGACGCGTGGTGATTTGCTCCATGTGGACTTTTTAGAAATTGATATGGCTGGAACTGTTACCACAGAAGCGGAACTGGTGATGGTGGGTAAGATTCCTGTCACATTGAGCGTGTATGGCGCGGCGGAACTAGCCGTTCGTATGGTAGATATTCAGTGCCGCCCCGATGCGTTGGTTTCTGAGGTGGAAGTAAATATCGGCCGTATTCAGGACGCGGGTGATACCATTTTTGTCAAAGACCTGGTTGTGCCTGACGGTGTGAAAATTTTGAACGACCCGGAAACTGTGGTTGCCAGCTTTGTCCGCACGGCCGAAGAAGCCGCAGAGGTTACGGCGACCTCGTCCGACACGGTGGAAGTGATTAAGAAGGGCAAGAAAGACGAAGAAGATTTCTAAATCTTGTGAAGATAGAACCGGATTTTGTGGAAAAACCAGGTTCATTACTTTTATGCTCTCAAAACCGAGTTTTCCCCAAGGAACTCGGTTTTTTCTTTTCCAGAATAACGATGCGCCACTTGTTGCATGGTGAATTGCCAAAAACCATCATAACCTGGTTTTTTCTGCTCTGTATTTTGCTGATAACGGCCGTTTTGCGTTTCACGCGCCTGGATTGGGACAATTATGACCATTACCAGCCAGACGAGCGGTACATTGCCTGGGTGGCTACTTCGATTGAGTGGCCCACCGATTGGCGCACCGCTTTTCACCCCACCCGTTCGACCTGGAACCCCTACTATTGGCCTGCCGAGGCAGCCAGCGCGGGTATTGTGGTGCCCCAGGATGAGCCGCGCCGTTTTGCTTATGGACACTTTCCACTTTATTTGGGGGTAGCAGCCACAAAAACGGCCGAATGGCTAGGGCCTTATTTGCTGCCGTGGTTGCCGCCGGAGTCGTTTTTGGCGCGGGATGTATTGAACGGGCAGGGCAGAGTGGAGTTTCGTCACAATACGGCCGTTTCCCGCCTGCTCTCGGCCACAATGGATATAGCTACGGTATGGGTGTTGTTTTGGTTGGCGCGCCGGATGTATGGAACGGCCGTTGCTTTGTTGGCGGCCGGGCTGTTGGCTTTTAACGTCATGCACATCCAGCTGGCCCACTTTTTTGCTGTTGACCCGTTTGTGACCTTTTTTGTGGTAACGGCCGTTTATGGCCTGGTTGTTTACCTGCAAAGCCGCAAATGGAGACACCTTCTGTTTACGGCCGTTTGTATTGGGCTGGCAGTAGGGTCAAAATTCTCTGCCATTTTGTTGGTTTTGCCCTTATTTCTGGCTATTTTTTGGGCAACCACCCCCGCCGCCAACTGGTGGTGGGAGTGGCAAAAACGACTGCTTGTATCCGGTAGCCTGATTTTCCTTGTTTTTGCCCTCACCAACCCATTTGCCCTGTTAGATTGGAGTTGCCCCATCCGCCCCATAGAACTGGGTCTGTTCAAAGTGACCCTGACTCACGGCCCCTGTTTTGTGGATAACATGAAGTTACAGGGAGCAATGGTCAGCGGCTCCACCGATAACACTTTCACCCGTCAATACATTGGCACACTTCCGTACTTCTATCTGATAGAGATGCAACTGCGCTGGGGGATGGGGCCGCTGGCAGGGGTGGCGGCTTTTGCTGGATTGGTGTGGGCGATGGGGGGGAGTGTGGCGTATGGTGTCAGGCGTTTGTGGGTTTACATACAGCAATGGCAAACGGCCGTTTCCCTGCCTCTGCCAGTGCCGTTTCATGCTTCGTGGATTGTATTAGCCTGGGTGGTGCCCTTTTTTCTCACAACGGGCAGTTTTTATGCCAAGTTTATGCGCTATTTGCAGCCGATGACCCCGTTTTTGCTCATCTATGCGGCTGCCTGGCTGCTGGGTCGGGAGGTTAAGTGGTGGCGGGTGGTGGTGGCCGGGGTGGTATTGGTGGGAACGGCCGTTTATGCTCTGGCCTTTCTCAATATGTACCAACTGCCCCACCCCTGGATTGCGGCTTCGGAGTGGATTTTCCACCACATTCCCAGGGGGAATATGATTTTAGTGGAGCAGTGGGATGATGCGCTGCCTAATAGTGTGAAGCTGGATGGAGTAACCCGACATGCACAGGAGTATCGCCGCGCCGAATTGACCTGGATTTCTTATGTGGACGCGGCCGATAACGAGACCCATTTGATGGAAAATCTGCAAAAGTTGGCCGGAGCAGATTATTTGGTGGTGGCTTCTAATCGAATTTATGGGGTTGTGCCCCGTTTGCCAGAGCGTTACCCGTTGTCTAGCCAATACAATCAACTGCTGTTTGACGGCCGTTTGGGGTATGAATTGGTCTATGTCAACGGCCGTTTCCCCCACCTCTTTGGTTTTTACCTCAAACCCGACACCTTCACCTGGCCCGGTTTGCGCCCCCCGTCCCAGGTAGCAGAATATCTGTCCACTTTTCCTGGGTTCAACGGCGGCCGGGCTGACGAGAGTTTTTTGGTCTACGACCAACCCTTAACCATGATCTTCCAAAACGTAGCCCACAAAACGGCCGATGAAATGCGCCAACTTTTTATCTTACCTTGAGGGGAAGATGAACCACAGATAGCACGGAGAAAACGGATGAACACGGATTTTTCAATTTTTCCCTCTGCGCCCCTGCGCCTTTGCGCGAGAATTTCGGATAGGGGAAGATAAACCACAGATGGGACGGAGAAAACGGATGAACACAGATTTTTCACTTTCCGCCCCTGCACCCCTGCGCGAGAACTTTGGATGGGGAAGATAAACCACAGATAGCACGGAGAAAACGGATGAACACGGATTTTTCAATTTTTCCCCTCTGCGCGAGAACCACTTTTCCGGTAAACTTGGCAGATGATCAACCGTAACTACCTCTTTTTTACCGTTTTTATCGCGGGCATGAGTACCCTGGCGATTGAGTTTACCGCCAGCCGCCTGTTACAAACCGTTTATGGCACTTCCAACCTGGTATGGGCCAACGTCATTGGTCTGGTGCTTTTTTTCCTCACCCTGGGGTATTTTATCGGCGGGCGAATCGCAGACCGTTCACCTCGCCCGGCTTTGTTTTATCAGATAGTGTGTGCATCTGGTTTTAGCAGCGTCTTTTTTTTGTTGCTCACCAGCGTCATCCTGAAAACGGCCGCTTCTGCTTTAGCCGCCATGAACCTGGGAGCGTTATTTGGGTCGTTGGTCGCCGTGATCATCGCCCTGGCTGTGCCCATTACCCTGTTAGGCTGCATCTCCCCCTTTGCCATTCGTCTGGCGGTGCAAGATGTCCACGAAGCCGGGCGGGTTAGCGGCCGTATTTATGCCATTTCCACCTGGGGCAGTTTGTCTGGCACCTATTTACCCGTTTTGTGGACAATTCCCACTTACGGCTCCCGATTAACGGCCGTTTTGTTTGGTTTTATCTTACTGTTGGTAGGATTGATAGGGCTGTGGCGTACCCATCGCCCGGCTGGAGTCGTCGGCTTGATACTCC
>CAZPEJ010000565.1:0-3804 GCA_964585465.1 uncultured Ardenticatenaceae bacterium | reverse complement strand
CCCTCTTGTTGCCCTACTACAATGAGGATAGTTTCGGCCGGGCGAGAGGGGTAAAAATAGACCTCCAGGGTCAAAATACCTTGCTGAATGTTGGCTGGTGGATTGTTTTCAGCATCAATTTTTACTGTAAATACCTCGTCTGGCGCGCCTGGCCCAAAAGCACCGCGCCGCCACAAACCCATCAAAAAGGGTGTCACTGAATTAAACTTCACTTTGTTCCACAATGTGTCATCGTTAGGTTCTTGAACCACCCAGCGTAGGCTATTTTTCAAAGAGCTTTTGACGAAGTTAAAAAGCAGACGAACATTGACATAAAGCCATAAAACATTCGTGCTGAGGGTGCGGGAGCTATCTATAACGATGCCTTGCCCCGGTACAAAACGTACAGCATTCACGCTACCATTTTTAACCAGATCAGTATGGTCTACATCAGTGATGTGATGCCGGACATCCAAAGCCCCATTGAGGCGGGCGGCATTTCCAGCTGGTGCTTTCCAGATACCTCGTTCTCGTTCGGTGCGGGCATAAACCCCTGCTGTATGCCCCGTGGGGGGAATCCATTTTTGCCCACTCAAGGGATCGGCCACCCGAATCCAGGGGAAATAGAGTGCCCCATACACCTTGTTGCCTTGGAAGCCCTTACCAAAGGCTTTAGCAGCAATCGCATCCAGTTCAAATTGGGTGTGACCGAGGAACATACGGTCGCCTTTGGTTAAACAGTGAGCCAGAGCGGCTGTCACCACGGCCGCTTCATGGGCTTCAGGGCAGAGGAGCAGTTGAATGTCGTACAGATTAAACAGGTCAATGCTGGCGGCATAAGCGTTGACTTCAGTGGCCCGGTCAACAAAGATGCCATCCACCCCATTAGCCAGCGGCGTAGCCGCCACGGCCGCTGGATTGTTAGGCCCGGTGGCCTGCACGATAATAAATTTGGAGCCAGTAAACTCATCGTTGATCTGGGTTTCGGCAAAACGGCTATCCGTCTCAACCATATTCAGACCACTCCATCGTTCCACTTCTGTAGCAATGCCATTCCTGATTTGGCGGATGATCAGGTCAAAAAGGGCTGGGTTTTCGCTGTTAACGGCCGATTGAACCGTGAGACTATTGCCCCAAGAGCCAACATCCACCTGCCCCCGATACCCGGTTTGCACGACCAGATCGCCCATGTCCAGGGTGGCGGCGGCGGCCGGTGTCCCACCAGCCAAATTTTCGACGCGGGTGACGTAAGCTGTGGTGCCGCCATTGTCGAAGAAACCCCGCACGGCATAGGCTCCGTAGGCATTGGCACGGTAGGAGCCAAAATGCTCCAGGAACTGGCTCCAATTAGTTACCTGTATTACCGCTCCCGGAATGCCACGTTGGGAGCGGATGGTGAAACCAGTTACGGAGGTGGCGGCGGCCTGGATGCCTGGTGTGGCCCGGCCGTCTACCTCCACCACATTCAAACCAATGTTATAACTCATCTTTCCATCTCCTTTAGCGATGACAAGGCGAAGGGGCGAAGGGGGACTAGATCATCATGTCACCGTTTCATCTACTGTTCAACGCCATTTTCATACTTTATCCGGGAAACTCTGCCAGGTTCTCTGCGCCCACGAGCACCTGTTCAACCACACGCGGCATTTCCGCTTCGGGTGGTGTTTCATCCAACAAAACCGCCAGGGTAATGACATAGTTCAATGAAGGTTTGAGTTGTTGATCAAGCGCGGCCCAAAATTCTGGCAGATTTTTTACCCCTTCCGTGGAGGCAATAACCGTGGGATAAGGCGGAATTTGGTCTACCAGACTACCCTGCAACACATCGGCCGGAATGGTACTGTTTCTTAACATGATGTGCAGCACCTGACTTAACAAGCGATGCTCTTCTAATACCGATTCGGCCGCTGCCGGACTCCAGCCGGTAATACAATAAGCACAATCCACCCGCGACGGTGCGCGCCGCCGGGTAGCCCGGCTACCATCACCATTCCGCTGCACAATTGGCTCATTGGTACGCATCTCTCGGTTTTCCCGAATGTCATAGAGGTAACAATTCACTGTCAGGCTTACTAACCCGGCCCGCCACTCTGCATCGGGTAAATCAAAGACAATATCGGCTCCGGCCAGTTCGGAGCCGGGTATGGCTCTGGTTTCAAATAGTGTACGGATGGTGTCGTCCAGGTCACGAATCACGGCCGTTCCTCTACCAGGGGGTAATAAGGGCCAAACTCCGTTTTGACACACACTTTGCCGCTCTTTTGGAACTCCCGTTTGGTCGCCAAAATGAGATGGTTCATGCTCACCACCTGACCATTTCCGGCCGCTAGAAAGGCAGCCCCTAAAACAATGTTTTTAATGTTCCCACCAGATAATTTGAACTGGCGAGCCATAAAAGGGAGGTCAAGATCATGGGTTCTTGGGACCTCAGCTGGCCAAATACTCTGCCAGATACGCAAACGGTCTGTCTCGTTGGGCAGTGGGAAGTACACCGTGAAGGCCATGCGGCGCACAAAAGCTTCATCCATGTTTTTCCGCAGGTTGGTAGCCAGTAGGGTTGTGCCTTCATATTCGTCCATTTTCTGCAACAGGTAGCTGATTTCGATATTGGCGTAGCGATCGTGGGAATCTTTCACTTCAGAGCGTTTGCCAAACAAAGCATCTGCTTCATCGAAAAAGAGTATGGCGTTGCTGGTGCTGGCTTCGGCAAAGATGTGGGCCAGGTTTTTTTCTGTCTCGCCAATGTATTTGCTGATGATGGTTGAAAGGTCTATTTTGTATAGATCAAGCCTCAATTCATGGGCAATGATTTCGGCGGCCATGGTTTTTCCGGTGCCAGAAGGCCCAGCAAATAGGGCGTTTAAACCTTTGCCTGACGAGAGTTTGTGTCCAAATCCCCATTGGTGGTAGACCAGGGCGCGGTGTTTGACGGTAGCACACAGTTCTTGGAGTTGTTGCATCTGGTCGGGAGGTAATACGATGTCTTGCCAGCGGGAGCGCGGGATGACTTTTTGTGCCAGGGTGGCTAACTGCTGGTTGGAGTGTAGGCGGCAGGCGGTGTATAGGTGGGCTGGGGTGATTGATCCACCGTTGGAGTGTTCTATGGTCAGGTTTTGGGCAGTTAGGGCTGCGTCTTGAATCTGGCGAATGGTGAAGTTAAATCTGCTGGCTATTTCATCTAACACAGGTCTATCGTCTGGGTGAACGACCTGATCCAGGAGGGTGTGCCACCGGCTTTGCCGTTCGTGATAGGTGAGGGGGGGAAATTCTATTCTCAGAAACGGCCGTTCATACATCCCACCAGTTGGTAGCCAGAGTTGTTTACTAGCCAGAAACACAACTCCCTGGTAGCTGGTTAAGTGACGTAAGAGCGTTTCAAGCTCAAGTTGCTGGCCTTCTGCCAGTAAAAAGTCGAAATTGGCCCAATAGAGTGCCGTGTTTTTAAGGAGGGCATCGCGTATCACCAGGCGAACGGCCGTCTCGAAGCCTATCTCTGGTATGTTGAACAGCCGGGTTATGTCTGCCACCAGGAGGGTCAATCCCCATTGCTGGCACAAGGTCTGCGCGGCTGCCTGTTTACCTGCACCATTGGCACCCTGGAAATAAAAAAGGGGCGTGTTTTGGCGGCTTGCTCCTTCTGTTCGCCATAGCTCCAAGCTTTTTGGCAGGGTGAAGGGGGTGCAGGCTTCCGGCGGTGTGGGGTATGTTACGCCAGGGGCCAGACGAGCATCTGGTTGGTTGTGGCCTAACAGGTAGTTAACGACGGGTTCATCCACTTTGAGGTATCTATTGAAGAAGGGGGGGTGTGGCTGGGCCGGGTCTTCA
>CAZPEJ010000564.1:0-3812 GCA_964585465.1 uncultured Ardenticatenaceae bacterium | reverse complement strand
GGCCCTAGCGATGTAGATGGTATTAGCAATGTGAGCGAAACGGCCGATTATATTTCTAAACACCCCTCCATTGCTATTTCAGTTTCAAGCGGCAACGTAGTTCCTTATGTTGCATGGGCCGAATTTGACAGTGGTGATTTGGAGATATATGTACGTAGACTGGGAGGCAATGGATGGGTTTCAGTCGGCAATTCATATGGAAATGGGGGAATTAGTTTGAACGGAGAGGATTCGGAGTCTCCTGGTATCATTGTTCAACCCCAACCGAACCCTACACCACCTATTCCTTATGTTGTATGGCAAGACTTATCTGATCCTGATACATCAGATGAAGCAGAGATTTACATAAGGAGGAAATTAAACGAAAATAATAATTGGTTAGAAGTCGGCGACGGATCAGCATCTGGTGGAGGGATTAGTCAAGATGAAGATCCTTCAATAAATCCTGAGATTGTATTTTCTGGGCAAGATTTGTATGTAGTATGGGAAAGTGTCCGCAGCCCGGATGATCATAATATTTATTTTACCTATTGGAATAGCATTACCTGGGGTTCGCCAATTTCTCTATATGATGGCATCAACCCCTCTATGACTCTAGCTCCAGATGGAGATCTATATTTAGCCTGGCAGCATAATCCAGATGATAACGATAATTATGAAATTTTTGTGGCAAGATTCGACGGGAATGATTGGGAGATTCTGGATGGAAGTTGTTCTGAACCAGGAGTCAGTGGTGTCAGTTGCAATCCAGAAAACTCTGAATATCCTTCTATATCCATTGCCTCCGACGGAACACCTTATGTGGTGTGGCAAAATGAAACAAGCCAGGGTACTGGAGGGGATTATGAAGTTTATGTTAAAAGATGGGATGAACAATCCAGCGAGTGGGAAGAAGTAGGAATGGGATCGGCTACCAACGGGGGTATCAGCAATAACGAAGATGATTCATTGTACCCTCGGATTACTTTTAGCTCAAATGAAGTTTATGTAGTATGGGAAAACCACGGGTTGAACAACATTGAAATCTATGTACTAAAACATAGTCACCCTTAATATGTAGTCAACTGGTATAGATTGTCTTCGCGTCGTCAATCTCGAATCTCCAATCTCTTTACAGTTCCCCCTCCGGCAGGCAATAGAGGGCGAAGGCGAACCAGTGCAACAAGCGGCCTTGCGGCCAGCCCCAGGTGTAGAAGTCGAACAGGCCGGTGAGGGTGAGGGCAAGGAGAACGGCCGTTATGCTCCATCGCCACAGGGAGATTCGGCCGTTTCTGGTCTGTTGTATGGTGTGTAGGGGCGGCCACAGGGTGATAAATAGCCATAACAAACCACCCGGCAACCCCAATTCGCTGGTGATGAGCAGGAAGACGTTGTGAACCGCGTGATAGGTCACAACAGTGTCTCCAGTCAATTGCCAGCCGGTTTTTGGGTCTAATAGTTCAAAAGCCACCGCAAAATTGCCCGCCCCCACTCCCAAAACAGGCTCCTGGCGAATAAAATGGCGTGCAACGGCATTGAGAGCCTGCCGTTCGTCCAATGAACGGGTTTCAACGTAGGAGGTGGGTGGGGTCAACCGCGCCAGCAGTAAGTCACGTTGGGTGTAACCCAGAATGAGCAACAACAGACCAGCCAGCCAGAGGATGGGAAAGAGGAAACGGCCGAATTGTTGCCGCCAGGTTTGCCGAAACCAGATACCTGCTACAAATACACCGCCACCAACGGCCGTTCCCAACCAGGCAGCGCGCGAGAAAGTGAGCAGCAATGCCACACCTCCCACCAGCAGGCACAACAGCCAACCTGTTTTGCGCCAGCCCTGGCTCTCCAGGTAAGCTGGCAACAAAATTAGCAGGAAAACCATTAAAATCCCCCCCAGGATATTGGGGTGTGGGGTGAGACCATAGGCCCGCAACCACAATTCGTCACCCACCGGAATGACACTCAAACTGCGCCCGGCGGCAATCACCAGACGCATCTCACCCAACCAACGCCAGCCTATGTCGTCCTGCCGCACAAACTGGGTCACTGCAACGGCCGATTGTAAACACAAACTGGCAGCCACACTCCCCCACACCAGACGATGGGATGGTTGAAACAAGGCGACGGTGATGACCAGCCCCCATAAAACAAACAACCGCACGGCCAGGTAAGCGGCCAGGGCAGGAGCCACGGCCCAATAGGCGGAAACGAGGGTGAGAACGGCCAACAGACCCAGAGAGACAAAAAGCTGAGAAGGGAGTGGGGGAGAAATCGGCCGTTTCCAGGCATACCAGATCACCACCCCCAAAATAAACGCAAAAACGGCCGCATCGGACAAATAAAAGATGGTAGACAGGTATTCGTAATAAATCGGCCCCAACTGCTGCCTTTGCACAATCCACTGCACCCGCAAGGGCAAAGTGAGTACCACCAGGGCAAATAATCCATTAAGTAGCAGGTTCATGGGTGTGTTTGGAGATTAGAGCTTAGAGATTTGGCACTCCTGAATCTCCCTAAAGTCGAGACTGTCCGGTTAAGGGCCGCCGATAAAACCTAAATCTTGCAGTTGGCTGCGTATTTCATCAGTAGTAAACAGACCCTCGACCCGAAACTGAATCATCCCTTCCTCGTCAATCAAGTACAACCAGGGTTCGGTAGTCAGACCAAAGGCTTCCATCGCTGGTGTCACTGTCCAACCCGTTGCCGCCGGATTGGGTAATCCTTCATACACCTCGACATGAATAAAGTTAAAATCTGCGCCATACAGGTCATATAGTTCGTTAAAGGTGTCATACCCTGGGCCACACAGTTGGGTCTGGCAAAAGGCGGGGGTAGAGAGGTAGAGCAGGGTGGAACGGCCGTTTGCCAATGCCTGCCGTAAACTTATCCCATAAAAGGCCTCATTTGGCTGGGTGGCAGAGGTCAAACGGCTTAAGTCATTTTCGGCCGTTGCCAGCGTGGGTGTGTCAATGAACGGGGCTTTATCCCCCACCGACAGACTGGGTGGGTCGGCCAGGACTTCAAAACCAATTCGCTGCAAAGCGGCCGTGCCATCGGTTAAAACCATTTGCACCTCTACCCCCCAGGTACCTGCCTGCGTAAACGGCCGATAATGGGTATAAATCGTTGTCACCCCATCAGAAGATTGCAGCCGTTGGGCAATTGCATCCTGCTCAAAAACAGGTGTGTCCGGGTCAGTCAGCACAAAGTAGCGGAACCGCACCGCCGCGTCGTGAATCATCTCATTATTTTCGTTAATCAACGCCACCGCAAACCGGTTATGGCTTCCCACCGCCAATTGCGAATTGACTAACAACACCTGCACTTTATTGGTGGCTACCACCTGCGCCCCCGGAAATGTGGGAGTCACTGTCGGCGAAGTTGCCACGTTTCCGCCGCAAGCCGCCAACACAACCAGCAAAAGGAGTAACCATATAGGAAACAAAAACGAAAAAACAGGTCGGGTCATGGAAAAGGATTGTAGGCAATGAACGGCAGGATGGCAAACAACCAGCTTTTGTTGATTTGCCAGTTACGGTTTACGATTATGGGGTTGGAGGTAGAGAGGACTCGCTACGGCAGTTAAAACTGCACCAACGGGTGCGAAGTCGGCCTGCGCCGACTGGAAATAAACCATGAAATTCTTTTCCCAGTCCACGAAGGTGGACTTTGCAGGCAACATCCGTTGCCAGTTGCCAGTGGCAGCGATTTTAATCGCCCGACGGCAGTTAAAACTGCACCAACGGTTGCGAAGTCGGCCTGCGCCGACTAGAAACAGGCTATGAAATTCTTTTCCCAGTCCACGAAGGTGGACTTTGCAGGCAACATCCGTTGCC
>CAZPEJ010000563.1:0-3816 GCA_964585465.1 uncultured Ardenticatenaceae bacterium | reverse complement strand
TGGAATGGCGCAAAAAAAGTTGGTGTTGATTGACGGCCATGCGTTGGCGTATCGTATGTTTTTTGCCTTGCCGCTTGACTCGTTTACGACCAA
This sequence comes from uncultured Ardenticatenaceae bacterium, assembly GCA_964585465.1. Taxonomy (GTDB): domain Bacteria; phylum Chloroflexota; class Anaerolineae; order Promineifilales; family Promineifilaceae; genus CAZPEJ01. The sequence goes on along the minus strand of CAZPEJ010000563.1, from coordinate 3,723 downwards.
AAGCGGCGAACCAACCAATGCTACCTATGGTTTCACCCGCACTTTGTTGGAACTCATTTTGGCAGATAACCCACCTGAATACCTGGCGGTCAGTTTTGATGTCGGGGCTACATTCCGCGATGAGTGGTTTAGCGAGTATAAGGGCACGCGGGAGAAGATGCCTGATGAACTGGCCCAACAGATTGAGCGTATCAAAGAGGTAGTGACTGCCTTAAACATTCCGGTGCTGCTGTTAGATGGTTATGAAGCGGATGACGTATTGGGAACGATGGCACGACAGGCTTAAACACATCGGGTGCCCGTTCACATCATTACCGGGGATCGGGATTTGTTGCAACTGGTGGACAGTAACACGGAGGTGGAACTGCCCACGCGGGGGAATCAACTGCCAGAGGTGTATACGGAAACGGCCGTTTTTAACAAATACGGTGTCACGCCCCAACAATTTGTAGATTGGAAAGCCCTGGTGGGTGATACCAGCGACAACATTCCCGGTGTCAAAGGCATTGGCGAAAAAACCGCCACCAAACTGCTGCAAGAGTTTGGCAGCCTGGATCACATCTACGCCAACCTGGACAACATCAAAGGCGCAAACCAGAAAAAACTGGCGGAAGGTAAAGAAAGTGCTTATTTGAGCCAGAAATTAGCCCGTATTGTCACCGATGCCCCCATTGAGCTAGACCTGCCTGCTTGCATCGCCCACGATTTTGACCCCACACCGGTGTTAGAACTATTCCGCGACCTGGAATTTCGTTCCCTCACCACCCTGCTGCTAGAAAAAACCAAAGAACGTGGCAACCAAACGGCTGTTTCCCCCACTCCCGACCAACCCCAGGCCACCACCATCCTGGTGCAAACGGCCGAACAGCTACAAACATTGGTGCAAAAGTTAGAAACGGCCGAATGTATCAGTTTCGACGTAGAAACCACCAGCCTGGAAGAAGTCAAAGCAAAGCTCGTCGGCATCTGCCTGGCCGTACAACCCGGCACCGGTTATTACATCCCCGTCGGCCACCTGGCACAAGCCGCCCAGGCCACCGCCGGGCAAATGTCCCTCTTTGCCGCCACCCCCGAACTGGCCGCCAACCAGTTGCCCCGCGATACCGTGCTGGCCGCCATTCGCCCCGCCATGACCAACCCCGCCATCCCCAAAGTAGCCCACAACGCCAAATATGACTACTCCGTGTTAGACATTCATGGGTTGCGTGTTCACCCCATCACCCTGGACACCATGATTGCCGAATGGCTCACCGACCCGGCCAGCAAACACAAAGGGTTAAAAGATTTAGCCCGTCACCGCCTGGGGGTAGAAATGACCGAAATTGACACCCTCATTGGCAAAGGCAAAAACCAGAAAAGTTTTGCCGAAGTACCCATCGAACAAGCCGCCCCCTATGGCGCGGCAGATGCCGATATGACCTTGCGCCTGGTACCCCCATTAACGGCCGAAATTCAGGCCAAAGGGTTAGAAAAAATCGTCGAATTAGAGATGCCCCTCATCCCGGTGTTGTCTAGCATGGAACGGGCAGGCATTTTGGTAGATGTTCCCCTGCTGCGGCACATGTCCCAAGACCTGGCCGTCCGGCTGCAACAGTTGGAGGTGCAAATTTTTCACATTGCTGGTGAATCCTTCAACATCAACTCCACCCAACAACTAAGTGACATCCTGTTCAAAAAGTTAGACCTGCCGGTTGACCGCAAACAAAAAACCAGCAGCGGCCACTTTTCCACCTCGGCCGACGTGTTGGAAGCGTTGCGTGGCAACCCCAAAGATGAACAAGACATCATTGGTAAGCTGCTAGAGTACCGCGAATTGGGCAAACTTAAAAACACCTACGTGGATGCCTTGCCGGCAATGGTGAATGACAAAACGGGGCGTATTCACACCAGTTTTAACCAGACCGGGGCCATCACCGGCCGAATTGCCAGCAGCAACCCAAACCTACAAAACATCCCCATTCGCAGCGAAGTGGGGCAACAAATCCGCCGCGCTTTTGTGGCCCGGCCGGGGTGGGTACTGCTTTCGGCCGATTATTCCCAGGTGGAGTTACGCATTTTGGCCCACATTTGCCACGACGAAGCCTTGTTAGAGGCGTTCCGCCAGGATCAAGACATTCACCGCGCCACCGCCGCCAGAGTGTATAACATTCCAGCCGAGGAAGTCACCTACAACCAACGCCGTTTTGCCAAAGCCGTCAACTTTGGCCTGATTTACGGCATGGGAGCGTTTCGCCTTTCACGAGATGCAGGCATTACCCTGGCAGAAGCAGAAAATTACATCAAGGCGTATTTCGGCCGTTTCCCCGGCATCCAACACTATCTGGATGAAACCAAAAACAAAGCCAAACAAAAACCCTACTTCGTCGAAACCCTGCTTGGTCGCCGCCGCTACTTCCCCGTTTTTGGAATGCCAGCAGGGGGGGCCAACACCCAGGCCCAGCTACGCGCCGAACGCGAAGCCATCAACCACCCCATTCAAGGTAGCAGTGCCGACATCATGAAAATCGCCATGATCCGCCTGCACCAAACCCTGCAAAACAACTACCAGACCCGCTTGCTGCTGCAAGTACATGACGAACTTGTCCTGGAAGTGCCCGAAGCCGAAGTCAATGACCTGACCACCATCGTCGCCCAAACCATGTCCAACGCCTTCACTCTGGATGTCCCCCTGAAAGTAGAAGTCAGCACCGGGAAGAACTGGCTAGAGTTGAAGTAAGCAGTTATAAGGTCACAAAATTCCCTCTTTCAGAGGTTAACTCTTATCGCGGTTTTGGCGTTTCACTTTTTTAGTCCAGTCAATAACAGTTTTAACCAGAGAGTCTAGTTTCTGTGTTGAACTTTCCCTTAGTTTATTGAGTGAAGTCAATTTATCGGGTGAAGCTTGTTTTAGCTCGTGAACACGGTTAGTTGGTTCTGGCACTGTTTCTTCTGGGCCAATTCCCCTTTGTTGCATATAACAATTCAGGCAATACTTATAATATGGGTTTTTGGGCACAAACGTCTTCCCACAAGATATACAAATAACCTTTTGCGCCGTTTCAAACCGTTCTTGCCTGGCGACAGTGATGGCATTATTCAAATTTACGGATTCTGTTAATTTAACAACAGCTTGTTTAAGTTCATTATTTGGCAGGTGGTTAAGATACTCAACACTCAATATCCCCACATTGCCAGAGCTTAACTCTACCCACTTCACAAATGGGGCATTCCACCGTCTTACTTCTTCATCAAAAGAAACAAACCGCATTTCAAAATCCGCCCCTGGTTCTCCCCCAATCACCAAAATGTGTACGCCGGGTTGCCGGGCAAACCACCCTATCTTGCGCCGATCATTCACACTCAATTGCAAAGACGGTTTTACTTCTACCCATACATTTTGCCTGGGTTGCTCTTCATCAAAAATTTTCACTCCTTCTTTTAGCTGGAAATCTGGCAAATACCATACACCATTCCCTTGATACCCCTCCGCTTCATAAGCATACTTAATGCCTACCTGATCAAAAAACACAGCCCATCGCGCTTCTAGGCGACTGCGGAACCGATAGCCGTTATAAATAGTTTCAATGGGTTTCAAAGTGGGAGGTGTGTTCATTTAATCACTGGTTCTGGAACCAATTAACAAAAAAGGCTGTCTTGTTTGAAACTTGAACAGCCTTTTTGTTCCTTGCACATTATCCACCCCATATTAATGGAAGAAGATAAAGTTATTTGAGCCATTTTGGA
>CAZPEJ010000562.1:0-3819 GCA_964585465.1 uncultured Ardenticatenaceae bacterium | reverse complement strand
AACGTGAAATTTCTCTGGTCACGTTTTACGTTTCACGTTTCATTGCTTGTCAACTCCCTGAGTTCCCAAAGAACCTCTCTCTTCTTTGCGCCTTTGCGCCTTTGCGGTGAATAGTTACCCTTTTCATACATTTTCCATCCCAGTTTACCGAATTTTACGCCATAACTCAAGCCATACCAAAGGTATGACCAAAAAGATGTGTAGAAACTGGATGTTTGGCCCAAAAACTTGACACAAGATGTCAGGTTTTTCTATTACTCTTTGTTACATCCTGGGTTTGGAATGCCCACCCTTCTTTGGTACAATCACACCCTAAAATCAGAACATTCGTTCTTTTAGTAAATAACAATTAATCATCAACTATCAACCAAAAACTGATAGCTGAAAGCTGATAGCTGATAGCTGATAGCCGAAAACTAACAGCTTCCCCAAGGAACTCATGGAACCTAATCACATCCTTGTTCGTGGTGCCCAACAGCACAACCTCAAACATATTGATGTTTCTATCCCGCGCAACAAACTGGTTGTCCTGACAGGTGTCAGCGGCAGTGGCAAATCGTCGCTGGCCTTCGACACCATCTATGCCGAGGGGCAGCGTCGTTATGTGGAAAGCCTCTCCTCCTACGCCCGCCAATTCCTGGGGCAGATGGAGAAACCCAAAGTAGATGCCATCATTGGCCTCAGCCCGGCCATTGCCATTGAACAAAAAGCGGTGAGCAAAAACCCACGCTCCACGGTTGGCACGGTGACAGAGGTGATGGATTATTTGCGGGTGCTGTTTGCCCGCGCTGGCACCCCCCACTGCCCTACCTGTGGGCGCAAGGTGCAACCCCAATCGGCGCAACAAATCGCCGACCAGTTAGCCGCCCTGCCTGTTGGCACCCGCTTCCAGTTGTTAGCCCCAATCGGCCGTAATCGTAAAGGCACCTATGTAGATGATTTGACCCAGGCGCGGCAAGATGGATTCATCCGTGCCCGCGTGAACGGGGAGATAGTTGACCTGAGCGGCAAGCTGCCCAACCTGGACAAAAAGCGTAAACATAATGTGGAGATTGTGGTAGACCGGCTGGTGATACCGGAAACTTTAGAGGATTCCTTCCGCACCCGCCTGGTAGACTCTGTAGAAACCACCCTGCGCGTAGGCGAAGGGCTGCTCATTGCCGACACTGGCACAGAAGAACTGCTGATGAGCGAACAAAATGCCTGCCCCCAGTGCGGCTTCAGTTTCCCCGAACTGTCGCCACAACTGTTTAGCTTCAATTCGCCGCTAGGTATGTGCCACGACTGCAACGGCATCGGCACCCAGATGTTGGTTGATCCCAGCCTGATTATTGAAAACCCAGAACTTTCTATTTTAGATGGGGCATTACGCTGGTATGGCAACATTCGCAAGAAAAAGAATAAATGGGCACTGGGTGTTGTCACGGCGATAGCAGAACATTACAAAGTGGACATCGAATTGCCCTGGAAGGAGTTACCGCAATCCTTCCGCGATGTCGTGATGAATGGCTCGAATGGCGAAAAGATTTTGTTTAAGTTTGGCAACGAAACAGATGAAAGCTCCTGGTCGGGCGAGTCGTTGCGCCCGGCGATGGGTGTGGTTCACCATATCAACCGCCTGTTCCGCCAGACGCAATCGGAGCAGACCCGCGCTTTTTATGCCAGCATGATGAGTCAACAACCCTGCCCAGGCTGTCACGGGTTGCGCCTGCGCCCAGAAGCCCGCGCGGTGAAGGTGGGCGGCAAAACCATCAGCGAGGTTGGTACGATGACCATTGCCGAGGCGCAAGAGTGGGTGGCGGCTTTGGGAAGTGAACAGTACTCAGGGGGAAGTAAACAGTACTCAGTGCTCAGTAAACAGTACCCAGTGAACGGTGAACAGTATTCGGCGGACAATCCCCAATCTCTAATCTCTAATCTCCAATCTCTGAATGGTGGGAATGGGAAGGTGAAGCGTGAGGTGCGAGGAGCGAAGGGCGAAACTCGGAACTCGGAACTCGGAACTCGAAACTCTTTTGAGCCGCTAACGGCCGAACAGCTAGAAATTGCGACCGAGGTGTTGAAGGAGATCCGTGACCGTTTACAGTTTATGCTCAATGTGGGGTTGCATTATTTGACGCTGGACAGACCAGCCCCGTCGTTGTCGGGTGGTGAGGGGCAACGCATTCGCCTGGCCAGCCAGATTGGGTGTGGGCTGGTGGGGGTACTGTACATTTTAGATGAACCTTCAATTGGCTTGCACGCCCGCGATAATCGCGCTCTGCTGGACACGCTGCACCAACTCCGTGACCTGGGGAATACGGTGCTGGTGGTGGAGCACGACGAAGAGACGATGCGCGAATCGGATTGGCTGGTAGACCTGGGGCCTGGGGCTGGGGTGATGGGCGGCCGGGTGGTTTCGGCTGGCACCCCGGAAGAAGTCACGGCCGATTTTAACTCCCTCACAGGCAACTATTTAAGCGGCCGTTTGAAGATTACCACCCCCAATAACGGCCGTCGCCGCCCCACCGACAAGGGCTGGTTGAAGGTGGTAGGGGCTAAACTGCACAACCTGAAAAATGTTACCGCCGCTTTGCCGCTTGGCACATTGGTGTGTGTCACTGGCGTGAGCGGTAGCGGCAAAAGCAGCCTGATCTCGGAAACATTATTCCCAGCATTGGCGCGCTCCCTCAACCGTTCCGAAGACCGCCCCGGCCCCCATGACCACATTGAAGGGCTGGAACTGCTGGATAAAGTCATAGACATCACCCAAGACCCAATCGGCCGTACTCCGCGCTCCAACCCGGCCACCTACATCAAAGTGTTTGACGAAATCCGCCAGGTGTTTGCTAACACCCCAGAGGCCAAAACACGCGGCTATGAAGCCGGGCGGTTTAGTTTTAATGTGAAGGGAGGGCGGTGCGAAACGTGTGAAGGGCATGGGCAGATTAAAGTGGAGATGCACTTTCTGGCTGATGTATGGGTGACGTGTAAAGAGTGTTACGGCCACCGCTTCAATCGGGAGACGCTGGCGGTGAAGTACAAGGGCAAAAACATTGCCGAGGTGCTGGAGATGGATGTGCAAGAAGCTCTGGAGTTTTTTGCTAATCACCCCAAAATTGCTCGCCAGCTACAAACATTGCATGATGTGGGGCTGGATTATGTGAAGTTAGGGCAGAGTGCCACTACCTTAAGTGGTGGCGAGGCACAACGCATTAAGTTGGCAAAAGAACTCAGCCGCATTGCCACCGGGCGCACGATTTACATTCTGGATGAACCGACAACCGGGTTGCACTTCGCCGACATTCAACGGCTGCTGGATGTGCTGCATCGGCTGGTGGACGCGGGCAACACGGTGATTGTGATTGAACATAACCTGGATGTGATTAAAACGGCCGATTATCTGTTAGACCTTGGCCCAGAAGGGGGGTATGGCGGCGGTCAAATTATTGCCCAGGGCACCCCGGAAGAGATAACGTGGGTGGAGGGGAGTTATACTGGGCAATTTTTACGGCCGTTATTACACCCCGAAACCGAGTTTTTTCCCTAAAACCCGGTTTCTTGAACACTATGTTTGCAAAACAAGAAAATGGGACGCGGATGAACACGGAGAAAACGGATCAACGCGGATTTTTTGGTAATCAAACAATTTTTAGCAGCCAACATCTCAAAAGAGGTAACATAAAGTTTTTGGAGAATCGCCATCGGTTGAAACCGACGGCTAACAAATCCAAACCTGTTAAAACAAGCTAAAACGTGGCTTTTTGAACGTGTTTTAGCACGTTTTTTTTTGCCTAGCCTGGGGTTAAAATCAATTGCCCAAACCAACCCGTTGTAGCG
>CAZPEJ010000561.1:0-3836 GCA_964585465.1 uncultured Ardenticatenaceae bacterium | reverse complement strand
CAGATCATCAGCCATGTTTTATCTCCGTGGGGTGCGGGTGGCTGCCTGGATTGGAGGAATCACAACCGTATCACCTGCCTGCCAATCAAGGGGGAATTTGTGGGGATTGGCATCAGCAATTCGCCACCACAGGTCTGCACGGCCGTAATACTTGGCGGCAAGCTGGTCTAATGTCTCCGTGCCCACCAAAGTATGAGTAAGGCTGCCCGGCACCGCTTCGGCCGCTTTGGTGAGTCGCTGACTCAGGCTTGCCTGTCCATTCACCTCCACTGTCTCTAATTTGTAGTAACGTGAATAAAGTGAAATAGCCATTTTGGGAAAATCAGTAACCAGTAAATCGTGAACGGTAGTCTGTCAGAAGCCACTGTTCACCATCCAAAAAAATCTTAAAACAGGCTGATGTTTTGAATGCCCAGGGCCGCTAATACATTGCGGTGTTGTTTATCCAGTTCGTACCACTCATTACCCTCTTCTTCAATGACTGTAAGTGTCACCCGCACATCGGCCCGCACGGCCGCCAGGGTGCTATTAAACTGGGTTTCGGTAATGGTCATGTCAGTGACCACACACTCCAAAATTTTGGTACCAAAACCAAAAACACAGGTGGGGGGTGCTGCCAGACGCATTCCCCCGTCAGAGCCGCCACCAAATACGGCCCAGGCATCGGAGGCGGGATACATGAAGGAGCGCAGTTTCGCCAGTTCGGTGGAGATGCCGTTGTCTATGGGCGAGGGATTGATGGCGTTTGTGCCTTCTTCCAGCCCATGTAGTTTCAGGTCAAAGGAGATGGTGCGGTGCCCGCCGCCGGTATAAATTTTACCGGGGGAATTGCCACACAAGTCGGCGTTGCGGTCAGCATAGGTGACGGCCTTGTTGTCACTAATCGTCTCCGGGTTGAACTGGAAGGTGACAATCAAGGGTGGCAACTGTTCAATATTGGCAATAAAGCCGCGCAAAACCTGTCGTTCGGACATACTTTTTCGTCCTGGTAGAACGATTTTGCAAAATCGTTCTATCAGCTTACCGAATACGCCCCATGCGGAACTGTTCTTCCTGGGCTAAATCGCGCATCCGGTTCATCATCTGGCGCACCATGTCGTCGCTGATGGGTGGGGGAACGGCCGTCAGCGAAGGCTCGTTGCGCTGGTTGCTCAGGCGTGTTTCGTTTTCATGTTGGCGTTTCACTTCGGCCGTTACCTCCCGTTTCAGCCATCGTTCCAGGTGAGAGGTGATGATGGTCAAGCCTTGGATGGAGGAGGAGGCAAAACGTTCTGGTTTACGGCCGTTTGGTGAACCCTGCGCTGCTCCTGGCCGGGAAACGGCGGGAATCGTCCCTTGCCTGAATATCGGCTCATGAACAGAGGACAAGGGCAAGGGCCGTTCTCTCGTCACCACGGTCTGGTTCATCTCCCTCTCGCTTCCCACTGCTATGCCCAAAATACCCATCAGTGCTGGATTTAAGTTTGGCAGTTGCTGCTCGGCTGGTAAATTTGCCGTGCTGCGGGCAGGTTGACCGATTGGGAGGTGAGGCAAAGCTGGCAATGGCCTTCTATCCGGTAACTCATCCCCCATTTGTGTTGCTGAAATTGGACCAGGTTGGGCAACAGCCTGTTCTCTGGCCAGAAGGCCCGTTGGAGAAACCTGTTTGCCCTCCTTCATAAACTGCGGCCAGACAAAAGGCTCAGATTGTTCAGCCAATGTAGGCTGTTGGTTTGGGACGGCCGTTCGCCCTCTCATCTGCCCTGGCTCACCTGCCTGTGTTGGCTGGGCTGGGCTGGAGACAAGGTTGCTCTTTGACCTTTGCCCGCCTTCCCCAAACGGTTTGGTCATGAACAACAACGGCGAGAGCAGAGCTAACAGAGGCAATCGCTCACCCGGCGTTATCGCAGATGATGCTGGATGGTGAGTAATAAACGCTCGTTGGTCGTTGACGACTGACCACTCACCGCTCACGGCTGACGGCTGACGGCTGACGGCTGACTGCTCGCGGACGTTGCGTCCGTCGCTCACTGCTAACTGTTGGCTGCTGACTGACTCTGGCTGGCCGATCACCCCACCGGCCCAACCGAACCAGCGCAGCAGCGGCCAGGGCATTGCGGGCAGCCTCCAGCGGTTTTCCAGAGCCGTGGAACGGAGTGGCCCATGCAAACCCAAGAAAGGCAACAGCAAGAGCAAGGCAGAGTAGCGTGTTGCCTGTTGCCTGGATTGCAACACCAAGTTTAACATCATCCCCTGGCTCAAGGCTGTCATGGGAGAATCCATTTCAATGCTCATCATGCTTACCTGAGTTGGAGCCGGAACGCCTCGATGGCCTCGTTTTCCGCTTCAATCCGTTGCGCTAACATTTGTACAAAAGTACGGCGTTCGCCAATATCCATCTCCATCAGTTCCGACCAAGACCAGTGCAGGTGGTAGGCCAGGTAAAACACCTCCTGGCGTAACCGTTGCCCACCCCCTAGTTCAAAACGAAAAAATTTGAAATATCCAACACTCCTTTGAACGTGGCTCCACACGTTCCGCAATGGATAAGCCGTTGAAAGTTGACCCCCGGTAACTGACCGTTGAGGGCTTTTTGCAATTCCAGGCGGTCTCCTAAGGTCAGGTCGCGCAAAATTTTGACCCCATACGCTTCCAGCGCGGTTTTAGGCAGGGTGCCAAACCGTTTAATACAACGCAGCAGCAGCGCATCTTGCGCCCGGAGTGGGTCTTTTTGGGCCATGGTGGCCACAAACGCTTCGTCTACCCCTCTGGGTGGGGTTAACACCAGTTCGGCGTGGCGCACACCCTCCCGATCCATGTAGCCGTCTGCCAGTTCCAGGGTGATGTCGGTTAACGGCCGTGTTTCATCCAGTCGCCGTACTTCTAACTGGCTTAAATCCTCTTCCACCGCGACCTGGCTACCACAGCGTGGGCAGCTATAGGAGGCTGGCAGGCGATCTCCCAAGGTGATGCGCCGCAGTTCCAGCAACAGGTAGTTGCGGTCGGCCGTGTAGAGCTGGGCAACGAGTTCGGCAGAGACAGCCGTTAAGTCACCCAGGCGAACCAAGCAACAGCGAATCAACTCAGTAACCAGCTGGCTGGCGGTCAACGAAGGATCATAAAACAGGGCTTCCTCGTGGCCGCGCATTTTGCGAAGGATGACGTGGCGGTGCCGACGGCCGTCTTCAGCCACGTACCCGATCGGCAACAGCACTTCAAACTCGCGTTGGGCTACGGGCATTGTTACCTCCTCTGTCGGACGATTTTGCAAAATCGTCCTATACTCGATACATCCGCTCTACCGCCAGGACAATTGTCTGCTTCATCAAGTTATTGCTCCCGGCATCCATATCGCTGAACTTGGAAGATTTCATCCAAGCCCCCTCAAAGGCAAAACGCATCACTTCCTGTTGGTGGTTTTTCACCACCACTGAACCATTCCGTCGCAGTTTGGAACCTGTACCTTTGCCATCCAGGGTAAACATCGTCTGGAACCAGGCCTTAAAATCTGTGTCAGCCTGCGTGCCATCCATATTCCGTTCCAGCGTCACATCCCCGTATTTAATAATGCCAGAGCTAATTTTGTGGATGACATTGGCTCCACCCTCTGGTTGATCAATGGCATCTACTTCTCCTTCTGTAAGCCCTGTGACCTTGGTAATCCCAGGACTTTCTATACCCTCAATCTCCACGACAAACTCATTGGTGCGAAATGCTTCATTAAAACCAAAATCAGCCATTGTTGTCCTCTCTTAAAAGTAGTGATGAGTCATGAGGGTTTGCCATCGGCTCATCATCTACCCCACTAAAATAGGAAGTAGTAAACAGTTGTCAGCCTACTGCTCACCGGCACTGCC
>CAZPEJ010000560.1:0-3838 GCA_964585465.1 uncultured Ardenticatenaceae bacterium | reverse complement strand
AGGCGTAACGATTGGTTCAATCTCCAATCTCCAATCTCTAATCTCTTGTCGGTTATCTAATCCGTGTTCCCAAGTTAATCCCAATCATGGTTATCGCATCCATTTTATCCCAGGCTGGTGAACCATTGATAGAGGGTATAGGTTTGGTGGGGTTGGGCGTGAAAGGGTTGCAGCAGGGAAACGGCCGAATCTCCATCCGCCAATGGCCCTATTGTGATATGGTGCCACCGAAACTGGTGGGCAATATGCAGGGTTTGTTGGAGCAGTTGCCGCCCAATTCCCTGGCCGCGCCAGGGTGGCAAGACGGCCAGAAAGAGTAAACGGCCGTTTTCCATCGGCCGTTTTTGTCGGGCGGCCAGCCACCATCGCCACCACCATTTTCGCCCCCCGCGTGCCCGCCGCAGCAGTGGGGCCAGATCGGGTTGCAGCAACACAAACCCCACTGGCTCCCCCTGCACCTGCGCCAGCCAGCCTGTGAGTGTGGCCGGGTTGAGCCAGCGCAACAAAAAAGCGGCTTCCAGGGCATCTGCCGCCGGAAAGTGAGGAGAGTTTGTAGCGGCGGCCAGCAAAGGGAAACAATCGGTTGCCAGGCGGCCCGGTGGCAAAGGGGTTAATTGGGCAGGAGCATCGGGAGAGGGAGGAACGGCCGTTACCGGCAAATGGTACAGCCGCACTGTTTCTAACGGTTCTCCCCCACTACGCTCCAGCAGGTGTGGCAGATAGGGGGGATTGTAAGGGGTGTGCAGTGGGGGGTAAACACTCCAGGCATCTTGCAACACCCCACTGCCCAGATGAGGAGATAACCCCACCGGGCCAAGTAGCCGTTGTTGCCCGGCCATGCTTAACCGTTCCGACAAATGGTCTAAAAAAACATCCTGGCTGGTTTCGTCGTTGAGCAGGTGGTTCAGAGCCAGATAAACTGTTTCATCCTGGCGGCGTGGGTCAGACAACAAAACGGCCGTTCCGGTTGGCACTTCAAAAACGCCAGAAGTTGCCAGCCAATGTTGTGGGTCGAGAAATTCATAGGAGTTTCCGCGCCGGGGCAAGGCGGTGAGATGCAAAAAGGTGGGGCTAAGACGGGCCAGGTGGGGGTTGCGGGCCGGGTTGGTAGCCCAGGCCAGGGTAGACCAGGGAGGAGGGGTAAAACGGCCGTCTTCTTCATACAATCGCCACCACTGTGCCAAAAACTCCCGCCGTCCCCACCAGTTATCGGCCGTGTGTAATTCATGGTTAAAGTAAGGCATCTGGTATCACTGCCGCAGGGCAACTATCGTTCAGCAAACAGCCAGCGCAGTTTGGATTGCGGGCATAACACACCCGCCGCCCATGCCAGATGAGCAAATGGGAAATGTCAATCCAATCCTGGCGCGGCACAATTTTCATCAAATCCTGCTCCACCTTCACCGGATCACTCTCCTGTGTCAAACCCAGCCGCCCCGACAGCCGTTTGACATGGGTATCTACGGTCACTCCTTCTGCTTTTTGGTAAATTTCCCCCAATACCACATTGGCCGTTTTGCGGGCTACTCCCGATAGCTGGAGCAGTTTTTCCATCCCATCTGGCACCACCCCCCCATGTTCTGTCACAATTTTGTGGCACGCCTCCTGAATGTATCGCGCCTTTTGCCGATAAAATCCGGTGGCGTAAATGAGTTGTTCCAATTCACCCCGGTCGGCGGCGGCCAGATCAACGGCCGTTGGAAAACGAGCAAACAAGGCGGGTGTCACTTGATTCACCCGCACATCCGTACATTGCGCCGAAAGAATCGTCGCCACCAGCAGTTGTATTGGCGTTTGGTAATTCAATTCACAGCGCACATCAGGGTAAGCCAATCGCAAACGGCGGATGAGGTCATTCATCCAGGTTGAAGAGGGTTGAACAAAAGCAGTGTCAGATTTCATCCCGTTTAATGTAGCGGGTTTGGGCCGGGAAAACAAATTTTCGAGGTAACTCACAGAGGGCATCAACTAACGTTTGATAGAGATTAGAGATTGGAGATTGGTCAATCTCCAATCTCTAATCTCCTTCACCAGAATATCAATTATGATCTTATGCAGCATCCGTTTTGTGCCTTTTTCGCGGTGCCCTCTGTGTCGTTTTTTGACTAACGGGGCAAAAATCAACGGCTGACAACAGGCAAGAAAAGAAAGTGCCCGCCGGGTGGCGGCACTTGAACCCCCGCCCCGACCCAAAAGCCACTGGCTGTTATTATGTTACCTGCTCCCACCGACCCGGCTACTGGCTGTCCCAGTGCCGACGAAAACGTGAGGTTATCCACGCTCACCTGACTACCACCGGCAGCTGTCAGGTAGCGGGGTTCACTGGTGCCACCCCCGGCCGCCACCAGGCTAACCACCAGCAGCAAAACAACCACCCCAATCCATAAACCTATCTTTTGGTTCAAGAAACGGCCGTTTCTCCCCACAACCGTTTTGTTGTATTGATTTTTCATCACATGCTCCTCATTTTTCTCTGGGTTGTTAATTGCAGGCTGTCCCAGAGGTTGTACCATCGCTGGCCGGGGTATAGTTGGCTTTGTAGTTGTGGGTGCAAACCAGACCGCCTGTACCTGTAAACTTGTTACCAGCATAAAACACACCGGAAGTTGTTGCCACCACTGTGGCAGAGGCAGAGGTCTCGAATAAAAACGCGCTTCCGGTGGAACTGACCCATATTTGGGAGTGGTGCAGGTGGGCGTTACCAGCCGTGCCGAGGAAAATACCTCGATGGTCGCCACAAATGACGCTGTTAAACAGGAGCGGAGACGCATTAACTCCTTGAATACCAAACCCTGTGCCACTGTTGCCCGCGCAGGAAAGTGTGTTGCCGTTGCCGCCGTTCAGAGTGCTGTTCTCAATCAGGGGTTGGGGGAATCCACCCGATATATTAACCACCCCCATCCCGGCATTCACACCTGTACCAAACCCCGTTGCCCCACTGGCTTGCAGCAGGCTGTTGGTGATATGTGGTTCGGCATCGTTCAGGAAAACCGCGTAATGTCCGGTGCCACCTGCGCCAATGGCTTCGGCCGTTATGTTGTCTATGCGGCTGTTGCGGCTGGTTTGGGTGGTATAAAGGGCAATGCCAAAAGTACCTGTGCCGGTGTTGCGAATGGTCAGGTTGCTGATTCGGCCGTTTTCTAACAAATCAACTGTCGCTGCCGCATTGGACGGGGAACCACTAACACGGCTAGATGTAATGACTGTGGCATTCGCCCCAGAACCTTTCAGGTGAACATAGGGTGGCACAGTAACTAAATCACTTTCGTCATACACCCCTGGCCCTACCCACACCAGATAACGGTTACTGTCTGACGAACCAGAAATGCTGGCAAGAGCCGCAGCCACAGAAGTGAAATCCCCGCCACTGGGGGAAACTGTGATGTAATTCTTATAACTCGCCCCCCCTCCTACATCGTCTATACCATCAGCAAACCCGGCCGGGATGTCTGTTAACCCACCCCAGGGTGCTGAGTCCGCCTGAGCCGAGTGGAAGGCAAACGGAACCGATGTTACAACTTGCCGGGGCAACTCGGTAAACCCACTCCCTGTGTCCACACTCACCTGCAAATAACGAGGGGTGGCAGCAAACAGAGTGGCTTCCAGGGGGATAATACTTCCCAACAGCACGGTGTAATACCCACCATTTACCGAAACGTTGTTATGGGTTTCTTCCCAAAGGGGGGATGAGCCACTTTGGGTGCTGTACAGACCAAATTCTAAATTCACCAGGCCAGAAATCGGCTGATCACCCTCTACCAGATACCCCTGATGGGTCATCGTACCAGGTACTCCGTTGCCAGCGTATTCGGCCGACCGGGCCATCATTACCCCAGTA
>CAZPEJ010000559.1:0-3848 GCA_964585465.1 uncultured Ardenticatenaceae bacterium | reverse complement strand
GTTCACGGGGCGTTGTTCCCTAGCCCGCCAGCTTTAGCTGCGGGCGTTCCGGCGGGCATCCCGGCAGACATTCCGGCAGACATCCCAGCAAACATTTTAACCACCTTAGACCAATGCCTCCCTGAAACCCACCTGCTCACGGCCGAATCTCTACCCACCTTCTTGCCAGACAAAGACACCTGGGTTCTCAAATTTGCCGGGTTCGATGGCGGGAATCAAGCCTGGGGTGGGCGCAGTTTGCAAATCGGCCGAAACCACACCCCACAAAGCTGGCACACGGTGTTACAAGAAAGTGTCACCCTCCCCTGGCCCATTGTAGTGCAACGCCTCACCCCTTCGTTGCAGCTAAACATCCCCTACCTGGCTGCCGACGGAAACATCCACACTCTGCAAAACGGCACAACCCGTTTAAGAACCTTCTTTTTCAGGGAAAACGGCCGTTCCATCCCCTGCGGCTCCCATCTCACAGTCAGCCCCAAAACCCAGGTGTCGGAAAGCACAACGGCCGTACAAACCCCCGTGATTTTTGCTGATTAAAGTTTTAACCGCAGATCTAAAAGCAGTTCCGGCCCTTTCAAATGTGCATAAAAATGATTCAATACTTCACCACCTTACGATATGGCATGTGATAGACCCGCTCTGGTTGCTCCACTCGTTGCACATAACACGGCACGTACCCAAACTGTTGATAAACTTTTTGGGTTGTTGCCACAACCTCATCACCTACTTCTACCACTTGCTCCTGGTAAATGTCCACCACCTTTCCAGGATACAAACGCAAAAGTTCAGGCATTAACTTTTGAAAAGCTAATCTTTCTTGTTCAAAGGTATCTGCTGTTTCCAGACTGAGCGAATCTTTTTGTTGCCAGATGCGAAACGCCTGATACGCCTCAAAAGGCAAAATCACCGCCACCGGACGGCCGTTTCGCTCCAATATAACTTCTTGGTGCAATAAATCCTCATCCAACGTCACCTGGTAAACTAATTGAGACTCACGCAAAGTTAGCTGTTTCATAAAGATGATTGTAACATGAATGACCAAAGGCAAAAATTGCCACTTTGCCAAAAGTCACAAATCGTAAATGTAAAATTGTATGTGGAGGCCTTATGACACGCGAAACCCGCCGCAAACGAGAACGTATCCCGCCCAAACAAACCCCTGCCCCCCCTGGTCTGGAAGGCGGCCTCTATCGGCCGTTATCCGATGCCAACATTTACCGCATTCACGAAGCCGCCCTCACCGTGTTGGAACGCACCGGTGTGCAAATCGTAGAATCGGAGTGCCGGCAGATTTTGCAAGCGGCCGGGGCCATCGTGGATAAAAGCCTCGACCGGGTCTACTTTCCCCGTCAACTGGTGGAAGGTGCCCTCAAGCTGGCAAATCGGAATGTGGTGCTGTATAGCAGAAACGGCCGTTTTGACCTCCATTTGCGTGGTAAACGAGTACATCTGGGCACAGGCGGGGCAGCCGTATTGGTGTTGGATTTAGAAACGGGCCAGGCACGGGAATCAAAACTGCGCGACTTGTACGACATCGGCCGTTTAGTAGAAACCCTGGACAACATCCACTTCTATATTCGGCCGTGTGTCCCCCGCGACGTAGACAACGACCACATAGACATCAACACCTTCTACGCCAGCCTGGCCGCCACCGAAAAACACGTCATGGGTGGTTGTTACTTCCCCCACAAAGTCGCCGAAATCAAAGAACTGGCCGTGAGGATAGCAGGCAGCGAAGAAGCCTTTTTGGCCCGTCCCTTCCTCTCCTTCAATCTGGGTTACATGATCAGCCCGCTCAAATTTGCCGCCGAAACCACCGAAACCGTCACCGCTGCCGTTCGCGCCGGTATCCCCATCGCTATGGTATCTGCACCCCTCTCCGGGGCCACCGCTCCCGCCTCGTTGGCTGGCACATTGGTACAGGTAACGGCCGAAGAACTGGCTGGCCTGACCTATGTGCAACTGGTGCGGCCGGGGCATCCTATTTTGATGGGCGGAATGCCCCTGGTAGCTGACCTTCGCACAGGCAATATGATTGGCGGCAGTGTAGAACTGGCTTTGATGAATGCCGCCGCCGCCCAGCTATGCCATTTTTATGGCCTGCCCATTTACAACTCCTGTGGCATCACCGAAAGCAAAGTGCCAGATATTCAAGCCGGGTTTGAGAAGGGGCTAACAACGGCCGTTACTGCCCTGGCCGGAGCCAACTACAACCACCACGCGGCTGGCATGTTGGAATCGCTGCTGGCGGTAGCCTATGAACAGTACATCATTGACGATGACATCTGTGGGCAGGTGATGCGGCTGGTGCGTGGCATTGAAGTGACCGACGAAAGCCTGTCGCTGGACGTGATTCACGATGTATGCAACGGCGACGGCCATTACCTGGGGCATCCACAAACGCTGGAACTGATGCAAAGCGAATACCATTACCCGCATACGGCCGACCGGGGAACACGCAAAGATTGGGAAACCAGTGGCAGCCAGGATATGCGCCAGCGCGCTCGCAACAAAGCACGAGAGGTACTACATACCTACTTCCCCGAACTCATCCCACCTGCCCTCGACGAACAACTTCGCCAGGAGTTTAATATCCTCTTACCTCGCCAGGTCATGTTACCGGGTGGGTATTCCCTCCTGGTTTAGCACCAATCGTAAGAGGTTTATTATCAGCACGGCGGTTTGCAAAGCCATTCTACAAATCGTCTAATTTTCGTCTATAATTGGGCGAATGTTTAACCCCAAATACACGATTTCCCCTTCTCTACTTGTTTCCATCAAACGCATCACCATTTTGGTGCATGAATTGAATAAACGCCAGTTACCTCAGGCTGTGCAAATGGCGTTACAAACTGAGGCGCGGGCCGTGTCGGCATTTGCTTCTACCAGCATTGAAGGAAACCCTTTGCCCCTGACAGAAGTAAAGCGTATTCTGAAAAACCGACCGCAGCAAGCCCACCAAAACGAACAAGAGGTGTTAAATTATAACCAGGTCTTACAGGAGATGAGTGCTGCGCCACCCAGTTTTACAAAACGGCTGTTGTTGCAAATTCATCGGGGGGTCATGAAGGGGCTGTTACCAAAACATCAAATCGGCCGTTTTCGCCAAGAGCCTGTTGTTGTCTACAATTCCCAAACTGGAGAAATTGTTTATCTACCGCCAGACCACTCCCAGATTGAGCCATTAGTGAATGACTTGATTCACTTTGTACAGACCAACCAGAGCTTATTAGACCCTCTTTTATTGGCAGGCATTTTTCATAAACAACTGGTCATTATTCACCCATTTGTTGATGGAAACGGCCGAACCATTCGCCTGGCAGCCAACCTTCTTCTCGCTAGGGTTGGGTTAAAGACCGCCAACTTATTCAGCTTTGAAAATTATTACAACCAAAATGTAACTCGCTACTTCCAACAAGTAGGGCTGTTTGGTAACTATTATGATCTGATACATGACCTGGATTTCACGCCCTGGCTGGAATACTTCGCCGAAGGGGTTTTAGATGAGCTACTGCGGGCAGAGAAAATCTTTACGACAGCCCAGGCAACGCCTTACACAACCCTCCAGCCTTATCATCAACAAATTTTAGGCCATATTGACCAACACGGCTTTATTACGGATAAAGAGTATGCCCAACTCACCGACCGTGCCAAAGCCACTCGCAGCCTGGATTTCAAAAAGTTACTCGAACTGGGTGTGATTGAGCGAAAGGGAAGCGGAAAAAACACATTTTATCAACGAAAAGCATAAATCAGGAGTTCTTATGATTGGTGGTATTCATGGAAAAATTTTACACGTCAATTTAACAACTGGTGCCTGGCATGTAGAGAACCCGCCAGAGGAGTTT
>CAZPEJ010000558.1:0-3854 GCA_964585465.1 uncultured Ardenticatenaceae bacterium | reverse complement strand
ATTGGAGATTGGAGATTGGAGATTGAACCAATCTCTAATCTCCAATCTCTGATCCCCTTTAGCAGAATGTCAATTTACCTTATGCAGTATAGTGTGTGTTTGAATCGTCACCAAAGTTTTTTCTTGTCGCCGCTTTGTGATATGATCGTGAAAATTTGAACCAACGGGAAGAGGATATATGGAGTTTCAAGTTCCAACATTGAATTTAATCACGATTGCTCCCCCTTTGATTGTTGCTGGCTGGGGTATGTTGCTTATGTTGCTGGACATGTTTATACCGGCCGGGCAGAAAAACTGGGCTTCCCGGTTGACACTCATTGGGCTGGTGCTGGCTTTTATCCAGACAGTTGGCATGTGGGGCATGAATCGGGGCACCTTTACCCCAGAAGGGGGGCACCCCATGGTGGTGGTGGATAATTTTGCTACCTTCCTGAACCTTATTTTTGTCTTAACCGGTTTTTTGACCGTCTTGATTTCTGTCAATTACCTGCAAGAAAAGGGTTTAGAACGGCCGGAATTTTACATGCTGCTGTTGTTTTCCCTCAGTGGTATGATGCTCATGGGGATGTCAAATGATTTAATTTTGACCTTCCTGGCGTTGGAACTGTTGTCTATCCCGTTGTACATTTTGTCTGGTTTTGCCTGGCCGCGCCCCGATTCTGAAGAATCTGCCATGAAGTATTTTCTGTTGGGGGCCTTTTCTTCGGGCATTTTTGTTTTTGGCATTGCACTCACTTATGGAGCCACTGGCTCGACTGCTTTGCCAGAGGTGTTGGCAAACATTGGCGATAGTGGTTCGTTGGGGTTGGCTGGGGCGGCGTTTTTGCTGGTGGGGTTTGCTTTTAAGGTGGGGGCTGTGCCGTTTCATATGTGGACACCGGATGTTTATGAGGGTGCGCCAACGGCCGTTACCGCTTTCATGTCCGTCGGGGCCAAAGTGGGTGGTTTTGCCGCCATGATTCGGGTGTTTGCTACGGCCCTGCCCGAAATCGGAGACACCTGGGCCGGGGCAGCGGCGGTTATTGCCGCCTTGACCATGATTTTGGGTAATGTGGTGGCTTTGGCCCAACCCAATATCAAACGAATGCTGGCCTATTCTAGCATCGCCCATGCTGGTTATATTCTCATGGCGGTGGCTGCTAACGGCATTCAGCCAGACGGCATTGGCATCAGTGCTTCCCTGTTTTATATGTTTGCCTATTTGTTCACCAACCTGG
Source organism: uncultured Ardenticatenaceae bacterium (assembly GCA_964585465.1). GTDB lineage: Bacteria > Chloroflexota > Anaerolineae > Promineifilales > Promineifilaceae > CAZPEJ01. The sequence goes on along the minus strand of CAZPEJ010000558.1, from coordinate 2,637 downwards.
GGGCTTTTGCCATTGTGATGGCAGTAGAGCGCAAAGATAACAAAGGCATCCTGCTGGACGATTACAAAGGATTGGCAAAACGCCACCCCATGATGGCCCTGGCAATGGCTTACTTTATGTTGTCCTTGACGGGTGTGCCACCAACGGGCGGTTTTTCGGCCAAGTTTTACGTGTTTCGGGCTGCCATTGAAGCAGACCTGCTTTGGTTGGCAGTGGTAGGGGTGGTGACGAGTGTGGTGTCTGGTTATTTTTACCTGCGAGTGGTGTACTTGATGTACATGTATGAAGGGGAAGGGGAAGTTTCGCGGCACGCAAGTGTGAACTGGGCGATTGGCCTGACGGTTTTTGCCACGTTGGTGTTGGGCTTTTTGCCAGGCTCTTGGTTTGAACTCACTCGTGAGGCTGGATTGCACGCCCTCCAAATTGTGGCGGGCGGATAACAAAAAGTAGTTCTTTGGGAACTCAGGGGGTGGCAACCAATGAAACGTGAAACGTGAAACGTGAAACGTAAAACGTGAAACGTAAAACGTGAAATTTCTCTGGTCACGTTTTACGTTTCACGGCAAACCCCACAAAATCCGAAAAACCCCAAAAAGTAACTGTGTCAGGGTTGAACGGATAAAGGTAGTTGTTCCAATCCACGCAGGTTGATTAAATTACGCCACTGCACCCGGTTTTCATCCAATTCAATAGTTGTCCACCAGTTCAAAATTTGCTGAAAGGCGATTTTGGCTTCTAACCGGGCCAGAGGTGCGCCGACACAATAATGCACTCCTCCGCCAAAGGTGACATGGGGGTTAGGTTGGCGGGTAATGTCCAATGTGTCTGGATTGGCAAAAACGGCCGGATCACGGTTTGCTGCTCCTAACATACAAAAAACTAAATCACCTGCCAGGATGGTCTGCCCACCCAGAGAAATATCGGTATAAACAGCCCGGCCGTTAATGTTGACTGGCCCGTCGTAACGCAGAAACTCTTCAACGGCCGTTGCGAGATGTTCTGGATGTTCCCGTAATAGAGCCAGTTGTTCAGGATGGCGCAGTAAAGCTAACAGGCCGTTGCCGATGAGGTTTGTGGTTGTTTCATGCCCGGCAACAAATAGTAAGATGAGATTGGCAATCATTTCTGCTTCGGCCAGAGAATCCCCGGCTTCTTCTACCGCGATAAGCCGATCTAGCAGGTAGGTACCTGGTTGGCGGCGACGGGCAGCGATTTGGGTTTGTAAGTAGGCACTTATTTCTATAACGGCCGTATTTGCCAGTTCTCTTGTTTTGCGTGAAATCGTTGGTTCAACAATCGGAGCTATCGTATCAGCCCATGCCTTAAGCTGAGTGTAATCTTCCATTGATAATCCCAAAATTTTATTGATGACCTGCACTGGGAAAGGTTGGGCGAAAGCAGACATAAAATCAAACGGGGTAGAGGTGTCAATGGCATCTAATAGTTCATTGGCAATAATCACAATTTCATCGTGCATAGCCTGGACGATCTTGGGTGTAAAAGCATAAGAAACAAGGCGGCGCAACCGGGCATGTTCTGGCCCATCTAATGAAAACATCCATTGCTCTACACAACGCTCTAAAGCAGAATCTGCCAGATACGGCCGTAATAGTTGATAACCACTCCATTGATGCAAATCTCGCCCTAGTCGCGGATCCCGGTTGAGCATATTCACATCTTGATAGTTCGTAATCAGCCAGAAACCTATCGGTGAACGATGAATGGGGTCTGTTTCCCGCAATTTGGCTAATAAAGGGTAAGGATCAGAGCGGTATATTGGGTCACGGAAATCAATGGTGAATGTTTCTGACATGGTTATTTCTTTTTGTCCTACAAGTTGTTTTCCTTTTTATGACGTTGACAGCTTAGCCCAAATAGATGGTTTACACATCTAACCAAAGTTAGCCCTTGTTTCTCACAAAAGCCAGTTGTGATGATTTCCAGGTTGGCAGAAGTTGGGGTGAACCGCACCAGTTTTGAGGTTCAGAAAAGTCGGCCTTGTTGTAACGGCCGACTTTCTTTTATTTCTAACCCAATGATTTGTTTGAAGCGGTTGCAGGTGGTGGGGGACTAACCAGCATAATCGTTGTTAAAAAAAGCGTAGACGTTGGTGAGGTGGGGCAGGTGGGGTTGCATCCGGTGATGCCACTGTTGCAATTCGGCCGTTTTATCCACTATTTCCTGGTTTTTGCTGGCAAACTGCCCGTGTGGGCCAATGAAACGGAGGTAAAGGAAATCGGCCGTTTGGTGAATCTCTTTGGGCAGGTAAATGTAATCGGCGGCGGCCCAACAGACCCCAAACTCTTGCAGCAAAACGGCCGTTCCGGGGGTGTGCCAGGACGTATGGCGAAACTCGGCGGCAAAACGTACCTGTTTCGGCAAGGTTTTTAGAAAAAGGCGCAAATGGTTCATCTCGTCGTGGCTGAAATCGGGTGGAAACTGCAATAAAACAACCCCCAACTTAGGCCCCAACAAAACCATTCTCTCCAGAAATTCATTCATTTCAGCCTGGGCATTCACCAGGCGCAACTCGTGGGTGATGAGGCGAGGTGTTTTGGGGCAAAATTGAAAATCGGCCGGGGTAACGGCCGTCCACCGCTTCTCCGTATCGGCCGATGGCGTGCCATAAAAAGTGGA
>CAZPEJ010000557.1:0-3858 GCA_964585465.1 uncultured Ardenticatenaceae bacterium | reverse complement strand
TTGATACCTGCGGTAAGTTCGGCCGTTGTCCAGCCGGTGCGGGCGATGATGGTGGGGGGTGTTATGTTGAACCCTTGTTGGCGCAGGTGGGCTGCCAGTTGAACAGGCCACCGTTCTGCCTCTGGCACACTTTCGCCAATGGTGTAGGAATCGCCTAGTGCTAAATAATTCATCTCGCGCTCCTGTGGTGTGGGGCAAGGGAATTCGGCCGTTTCTGTGACCATATTTTCGATAGTGGGTGTTGGAGGAAGGGGTGTGGTGGTGGGAAAAACGGCCGTTTCTGCCCTACACCCAACCAACAGCCAAACAAAAAGGCAATTAACCAAGAAACCGAGTTTTTCTGAAAAAACTCGGTTTCGGTACTGTTTAGATGGTAACAATAACTACCCTTCCATCCGCAAGGCCCAACCCGTCCAAATGGCTGCCAGCAAATCAACGGCCCCAAACAAAATGAGTGGTGGTTCTGCCTCGCCAAACAGCACCAGCAGCGTAAACAACACAATCACCGCAGGACGGCCGTAAACCGTCATCTGGTAAAACTTTTTATCATCCACCTGGGCTGCCCGCAAATAATAGAAACCCAACACCCCAGCCACCACCCCCACCACCCGAACCCACACCTCCTCGGCGGGGGCCATACCAAACGGTACTAACACTGTATTGGGTGTAACCATTAACAAAAAGGCCAAAATTTCTACATAAATGCCAAATACGATGATGCTCAGTTTACTTTTGCTCATAATGTGGGGGAAGCTATCAGCTGTCAGCTATCAGCTTTCAGCAAGAGGCTGACGGCTGATAGCTGACAGCTAACAGCTAATAGCTCATTCCTTCCAATTCCCCTGCCCAGGCCAGCAGGGCTTCGTCTTGATACCAACGGCCGATCAATTGCAACCCTAGCGGCATTCCTTCGCCGTTAAAACCAGCCGGTAAGGTGAGGGTCGGCAATCCGGCATGAGTCCAGGGCAGGTTCATGACCGGGTTGCCAGTGCTGTCTAGCCCTTTGGGGGCCGCACCAGGGGCAGCGGGTGTAATCCACAAATCAATCTGGTGGATTTCCATCAATTCGGTAAGTTGTTGGCGCAGGGTAAAACGGCCGTTTTTGGCCTCCGCCAGTTGTTCACTGCTCACCGCTTGCCCTTTACGAATGAGATCGGCCGTTTTGGCGTGGTATAACGGCTCAAATTGGGCAAACCAGGGGGCATGAACCTGCGCCGCATCCGCCGCCGTAACCAGGTAGTGTCGATCATAAATCCTTTCAAAATCGGGCATACAAGGTACAGGTCTTAACACATATCCGGCTCGTTCTAACCATTCACAACGTTTTTGGAAATGTGCCAACCCTTCGGGTGAGGCTTTTTCCAGGTAAGCCCCTTGTGGAATACCCAAAATCGGTTTGCGGCGGGGAACGGCCGTTTGCCAATGTTGACATAACAACCCCACCACCACCCCCACCCCGGCAGAATCGGCGGCAAATAACCCCACATGATCCAACGAGGGAGATAACGGGATAACCCCAGCCCGTGAAATACGTTCATAACTGGGTTTATACCCCACCACCCCACAAAAAGCGGCTGGCCGATTGATAGAACCAATCGTCTGGGTGCCAAAAGCCAGCGGTGCCAACCCGGCCGCCACTGCCGCCGCCGAGCCGCTACTAGAACCGCCAGGGGTGTGGGCCGGGTTGTGGGGGTTACGGGTGGGGCCGGGAGCAAAAAAGGCAAACTCGGTGGTGACAGCCTTGCCCAAAATGAGCGCACCAGCCTGTTTGAGCAATCGCACACTTTCAGCCTCATCCCCTTGCAGCGCGTCCGGTGGTAACTGGCTGCCAGCCCGGGTGGTAAATCCTTCAACATGGAAAATGTCTTTGACGGCAATCGGCACACCAAAGAGGGGTGGACGGCTGTCGGGGGATGGGTATTGGGCAATAAGTTGTTGGGCTTGTTGGCGCAGGCGGGGGAAACGGCCGTTTTCCGGCACAAATGCCAGCACGGTTGGCTCAAGCTGCTCAAAACGAGTTTCCAGTTGATCCAGGTAGGTGAACAAGGCGGTGTTGTTGGCGCGGAGAACGGCCGTTAACGCAGGCAATGATGTCAGAAAAGGGGGTGAAGTAATCATAAACGGTGGTTGTTTATCCAGGTTTGTAACTCAGTCAGGTTTTCAATATCAAAAATATCTTCAAACAGCAGTTCCAATGAGTCTAATGAGAGGTGAGATAAATCGGCCGTGATAACCTCCATTATTTCTGGTGTTGGGAAAAATCTGGATTTGATTTGCCTGGCTAAAATTCTAACCCGGTCATTCTGTATTAACTCTTTTCCATCAATGGTTTCTTCCAAAGGAATTAACCGTAACATACGACTCAGCTCCTTGTAGGTCAGTCTAGTAAACTTTTGCATTACTAACTGAGCCAAAACAGTGACTAACCTTTGTCGGGTTTCTTCTGTCAAATCGGGTGTTTGACGAATGTGATCTGCCCACATGGTAACATTCTTTCTCACTTCTGTTTCATTGCGGGCTATCAAAGGGCGCAAGACATTCAGCACTAATGAATGTTCTTGTAATGTTGTTAGCACTTGTAACAAATTAACCGCCACTAACCGGGATGAAGGCGGGGCAGCCAGCGGAGCCAACGAACCAAACCCAGGGTCGTCGGCTATATCCAGAAACAAAACAATGGCTTGCCACTCGGTGTGATTGAGAAACGGCCGTTGTTCAAAATAAGTAGCCACTTCCCGCATCGTGCGCCAATAAATCACCTTTTCAGCATAAGCCTGTACCTCGGCGAAATAAATTGTGGCCCCTTCCTGTTCCGGCTCCAACACCCCATCAATCCGTTTTTCCGCGCTTTTGACCGTAATACTCTCAAAACGGTAAGGGCACGGTGGCGTAATTTGTAAAAGTTCAAAAAATGTCCAGGGAGCTACCTGAAACAACTCATAAAACAAAGCATCAGACCGCACGTTCTCCCTCCCCTACTGTCCACTGTTCACTATTCACTGTTCACTGTTCACTATTCACTTTTCCCCGCGCCGCCAACATAGCCGCCTCCACAATATGCTGGTAACCCGTGCAACGACACAAATTCCCAGAAATAGCCTCGCGGATTTCCGACTGGCTGGGGGAAGGGTTTTCTTCCAAAAACGGCAGCAACGTCATCAAAAAACCAGGGGTGCAAAACCCACATTGCAAACCATGAGCCTGGCGGAAAGCCTCTTGCAAGGGATGGAGGTTATTTTGGTTTTCGGCCAGTCCTTCTACCGTCATAATGGTGTGGTTGTTGGCCTGCACGGCAAAGGTAAGGCAGGAGCGAACAGGCTGCCCATCAAACAGCACCGTACACGCTCCACACACCCCATGTTCACAACCCACATGAGTACCAGTCAGCCCTACTTCATGGCGCAAAAAATCGCTCAATAACAGGCGGGCTTCCACTTGCCGCTCATACCGTTTGTTGTTGATGGTGATGGTTATGGAGTGCATAATTTCCTTAAAAGTGAGCAGTAAACAGTGAACAGTGTCAAACTGTTCACTATTCACTGTTTACTGTTTACTGTTTACTGTTCTCTAGTTTCCGCTAACTCGTTTTGACAAATTGTGCAAAATGTGCATAAGCAAAAACACACTGTTATGTTGTTTACTTTTGGGTTTTATGTCAACACATTGGGTTAAATAATGACCGGATTGTTTTACTTTATGTCAATATACATTGTTCAAAAACGGCTATTCTACCACATGCACATATTTTCTGATTTGTCAAATATCAGTTAGCGGAAAGTAGAGTTAATTGTGAATTGTGAATTGTGAATGATGAATGGTGAATGCCTCACTTCACAATTCACGATTGGTTATTCACCA
>CAZPEJ010000556.1:0-3858 GCA_964585465.1 uncultured Ardenticatenaceae bacterium | reverse complement strand
ATTGATCTGGTCATCTATCACCGCGATAACAACCCGGTGATTCTCGACACCAAATACAAAACGGCCGATCATGTCGCCCCGGCCGATTTTCACCAACTTGTCACTTATGCCAAAGCGAAGGAGGGGAAAACGGCCGTTCTGGTCTATCCCACTCCCCTCCCCAAACCCCTCAACCTCCATTTTGCCGATTTGCACCTTCGCACCTTAACCTTTGCCCTTGACCAAGACCTGGAAACGGCCGGGCAAACCTTTTTGCGCCACTTATTAACCCCGTAGGCAAAGGGACACAGCGTTTCACTGTTTTTCGGAAAAACTCGCTTTCCGCGCCAATGGTACTTAAGTCCTGACGTAAGAGGTGTTGGTTACACTCCAGCCTGGAGCAATCAGCTATGTTGCACAGGGAGTTGAGCCAATGGTGTATCGCAACAAAAAACGGCCGTCTTTTTTTTATTACAACATCCTTTCTCTTTTTTTCTATCTCTGTGTTATGCTGTTACTGCCTTCCTCCATGCAGGCCCTTCCCCCCAGTCATACTCTCCTTCCCATTGGCGGTAGTTACACCATTGATACCTTAACGGCATTCGCCACCCAGGTTGTTGCCAGAGACAGCGACGGAGTAATTACCTTGCGGGTGCTGCCGATTACCTATGCCAGCGATCCCTTCAACATTACCCCTGGCGAACGAGCCGCCAATCTGGCAACTGCCCAGGCCCGCGCCAATGAAATCCTGGCAGCCTGCAACAGTCTGGTGTCACCCCCTGATACCTGCGAAGTTACAGTGCCCGATATTCAAGTACAAAATGATGCCAACAACGCAGAACTGGTAAACACCACCCTTGACAGTTCGGTTGATGGGGTGTTTATCCTGGGTGGCGATCAAACGATTGCCATGCAGGTGGTGGCAAACTCCCTGGCGGAGGTCGCACTGGCCTCGTTGTACAACAGTGGGGTTCCTCTGGGTGGCACCAGTGCCGGGGCCGGGGTACAGTCGCGTTACATGATTGCGGGTTACAACGGCAGCAATGGGGCTGCTCAGGGGTTGCGGTTCGATGCCGTGAATGTGTGGTACGGGGATTTAACTGGTTCGATGCGGGGGTTAAGTTTTGGCCTGAATACGGCCGTTATTGAACAACACACCCTGGAACGCGGGCGGTTGGCCCGGTTACTCCAGGCCACCCAACGCCTACCCGATGGAACCCCACACCTGGGTATTGGGGTAGATGGGGAGTCTATGGCCCAAATTGCAGACGACCAGACAGTTGGCAACTTTGCCGGGGCCTATGCTGCTGTGGTAGTAGATGAAGAAAGTTATGGGGCGGCAGCAACGGCCGTTTATACCACCCCAGCCCAACTTCTCTCTATTCACAACGTGGGGCTGCATGTTTTTCCGACTGGCTCTTACAGCTACGACCTCACCAGCCGCCAGCCTGTTGTCAACAGCACCCCATTGGCCGCCCCCGACATTACCAACCGCAATTTTGAGGTCTTAAATGGGCCAGATGGTTCCGGTGTGTTGCTGGTTGCCGGAGACCTGTCCACCTCGATGGCTGGCAGCGTCGTAAACCGTTTTGTTGCCCTGGCACAAACAAGCAGCAGCCCTACCATTGTGCTGGCAACCGGATATAGCAGCGATATTACTGCCAATATGGTGGCAAACGACTGGGCCGATCAATTAACTGCTTTGGGGGTTGACAATGTATTGCCACGCGCCCTGGTTGACAGTAGCAACTTAATCACCCTGGCAACTGAATTAAATGGAGCCGGGGCTATTTTTGTCGTGGGGGATAACCAGCAAGGGATGGCCGGGCGCGTAGATGAGTTGGGGGTAATCAACCTGGCTAATTTATGGCGCAACGGCAAAATTATGTTGCTGGATAACGCAGCAGCCCCCCTGGCCGGAAGTTGGATGAGCAGTATGCCATCTCCCACACCTGCCAATCTAGAAATTCAATCGAGTGATTCCTTCCTGGTGGGAAATGTGACCATCCAACCTGCATTAGCGTTTTTGTCGGGGGTGGTTTTTGAGCCGCGCCTGTTAACAGATTACCGATACGGCCGTTTAGTCAGCCACATTCATCAACACAACAACTTAATTACTGTTGGCATTGAGCCTGGCACGGCTCTGGAAATTACCCCATCGGCCGTTACGGTAATGGGGGAAGGGGCTGTGGTGGTGATAGACGGCCGTTATGCCCAACACATCGGCAATGGTAACAACAATGCCATTGCGGCTGCCTGGTTGTTACTCGATACCTTTACCCCTGGGGAGTTTCTGGTTGCTGCCGACCCCACCCACATCCATCTCAGCCGCTTCACAGCCAGCCAGTTAACATCCTACTTGCCAGCTTTGTTGGTGATTTTGGGATTGGTGGGGATGGGGTTCGGCCGTTTAATAAACGGCCTCATGGGGATTGGAGATTAGAGATTGGAGATTGAAAAATCTCCAATCTCTAATCTCCTCAACAAAACGTCAATTGATGGCCTTAAGCAGTATCTACCTATTCCTCAAGCACTTCAGCCGGTTCGCCGTCATCCATGCCCATCGGCAAGATGGCGGTGTTAGAAATGCTGGCTTCACGGCGAATCAGATTTGCCAGTTCATCTTCCAGGCTGGGGTTTTCCATCAGATACGCTTTAGCATTTTCCCGCCCCTGCCCTAATAACACATCTTTATAGCGGAAATAAGCCCCACGTTTATCCACAATACCATAGGTCACAGCCAGGTCTAACACATCCCCAGAGTAGGAAATGCCTTCATTAAACATAATATCAAATTCGCACTCGGTAAAAGGGGCTGCTACCTTGTTTTTCTTCACTTTCACTTTGGTGCGGTTGCCGGTCACAGAACCACCAGCTTTGATGCTTTCCGTTTTGCGGATGTCAATTCGCACTGAGGCGTAAAACTTGAGGGCGTTTCCACCCGTTGTTGTCTCTGGGTTGCCAAACATCACCCCAATTTTGGAGCGCAACTGATTGGTGAAAATGACCACTGTGTTGGTTTGTTTGATGGCTCCAGACATCTTGCGGAGGGCTTGTGACATAAGGCGGGCTTGCAACCCCATGTGAGAATCCCCCATTTCCCCTTCAATTTCGGCGCGGGGCACCAGGGCCGCCACCGAGTCCACCACAACCACATCCATTGTGCCAGAACGCACCAGGGCATCGGCAATTTCCAGGGCTTGTTCACCTGTGTCGGGTTGGGAAACATAGAGATTATTGACATCCACGCCACAACGAGCGGCGTAGTTGGGGTCAAGGGCGTGTTCCATGTCAATAAAGGCACACACTCCACCCCGTGCCTGGGCTTCGGCGATGACATGCTGGCACAAGGTTGTTTTACCAGAGGATTCTGGGCCATAAATTTCCACGATTCGGCCGCGTGGCATTCCGCCAACACCCAAAGCAATGTCCAGGGAAAGGGAGCCAGTGGGAATAGCTTCAACTTTCATGTGATGGGCATCACCCAGGCGCATAATGGCTCCTTCGCCAAACCGTTTGGTAAGGGAGTCTAAGGTTTTTTCTAAGGTTGCCATACGGCCGTTTAAACTGCCGTTTTCTTTTGCCATGAGATTGTGTTCTCCTTCTGTTAATGGGTAATTACAGGAGGGATGATAGCACGAATGTTCTAGCGTGTCAATACCGAACTTGTTTTTATGAACAATTGTTCAATTATTCAACTATGGCACTTCCCACTATTCACTGTTTACTGTCCACTGTCCACTGTTTACTGTCCACTGTTCACTGTTCACTGTTCACTGCTTACTAACCCTATCAACCGCGAATGAGAGATAACAATGTGGGGATTTCGCGGCCACCCAAGAGGTAATGGAGCAAAAAGTAAACTAGCCCACCGACAGC
>CAZPEJ010000555.1:0-3862 GCA_964585465.1 uncultured Ardenticatenaceae bacterium | reverse complement strand
CGGATAAGCGGATAATACCCGACTAGCCATCCGTTTATCCGTTTCTATCTGTTGCCCGTTATAGATGAAAATAACATTTATCAGTCAACCAGCTACTGTCCACTGTCCACTGTTCACTGTTTACCGTTTACTGTTCACTATCCACTGTTCACCGTCTACTGTTCACTGTCCACTATTCCCCGTCTACTATTCCCCACCTACTGAACCATGTCCCTCTCCACCCGTTTACGCCATTTACCCCGCAACATCTGGGTAGTCACCATCACCAGTTTTCTCACCGATATTTCCAGCGAAATGTTGTTTAATTTGTTGCCTCTGTTCCTGGCAAATGTGTTGGGGCTAAAAACGGGGGCAATTGGTTTGATTGAAGGGATTGCCGAAAGCAGTGCCAGTTTGTTAAAGCTGTTTTCTGGCTGGTTTTCCGACCGTATTGGTAATCGGAAGTGGCTGGCAGTAGCAGGTTATGGGATTTCGGCCGTTTTTAAGCCCTTCTTTTATTTCACCACCACCTGGGCTGGTGTGTTGCTCGTGCGTTTTGTGGATCGGGTGGGCAAAGGGGTTCGTACCCCAGCCCGCGATGCACTGGTGGCCGATAGCGTAACCCCGGACATTCGCGGCCTGGCTTTTGGGATTCACCGCGCCGGAGACACGGCCGGAGCCATGATAGGGTTGCTGATTGCTTTGTTGGTTGTGTGGGCCACCCAGGCTGGCTCCCTGACCCTGGAGCGTATCACCTTTCAACGTATCATTCTCATCAGCACGATTCCGGCCCTGCTGGCGGTGCTGGTGTTGCTGTTTGGGGCACAAGAAAAAGGCATCAGCCTCAAACAGACCCACTCAACCCCTTTCCAATGGCGGGCATTCGATGTTCGTTTTCGCCGTTTTTTGTTAGTACTGGTTATTTTTACATTGGGCAATTCGGCCGATGCGTTTCTGGTGCTGCGGGCACAAGAACGGGGGTTGAGCGTTGTCGGAGTATTGGGCATGTTGGTCACGTTTAACCTGGTGTATGCAGTTTTGGCCGGGCCATTGGGGGCATGGTCGGACAAAATCGGCCGTTCCCGTTTAATCATTGGTGGTTGGCTGGCCTACGGGGTGTTATACCTGGGGTTTGCTCTGGCAACGGCCGCCTGGCATATCTGGTTGTTATATGGGCTGTATGGGGTGTATTACGCCGCTGTCGAGGGAGCCGCCAAAGCCTTTGTGGCAGACCTGGTGTTACCGGAGCAGCGAGGCACTGCTTATGGGTTGTACCATACGGCCATTGCCCTGGCTGCCCTGCCTGCCAGCTTCCTGGCTGGCATCCTCTGGCAGGGCATCGGCAATTGGGCCGGGTTCGGCCCCCAGGCCCCGTTTTTATGGGGAGCCGGGTTAGCAGGAACGGCCGTTTTCCTCCTCACCACCTGGGTTATCTATCCCCAGAAGTCAGACAGAGCATAAACCGGCATTTTTATTGAGATTGCAGATTAGAAATTGGAAAACCTCCAATCTCTACCCCCCTTCAACAGATAGAGATCGTGTCAAACGTCATTCTTGTGTATAATCCTGCCGCAAGACAGGATTTGTAATCAAACCATAAAAACAAACAAAACACAGGCAATGTTTTCAGTGCATTGAAACCCAATAAACCCCAATCCTGATTACAAACCACCAATACCAACTTATTCGAGGCGATTGAATGGCAGAACCTCTTAAAATTCTCTATCTCAGTGCAGAAGTAGCTCCCTTTGCCAAAACAGGTGGCCTGGGTGATGTGGGTGGTGAACTTCCCAAAGCCCTCAAAGCCCTGGGACACGATGTGCGGGTGGTCATGCCTGCCTACCGCAAAATCGAAGCCGGGTATCCTGGTATCACGCCTATGCCCGGCCACCTATCCGTGCCCACCGGCAGCGGCATTTTGCCCTGTGGGGTCTTTCAGGGCACACTCCCCGGCAGCGAAGTACCTGTATACTTCATTGCCGAACAAAACCTGTTTGGCCGTCCCAACATTTACGGTTACAGCGACGATCCATACCGTTTTGCCTTCTTCAGCCGTGCCGCTCTGGAATTGACCCTGGCTTTGGAGTGGCGACCCGACGTGGTACATGCTCACGACTGGCACGCCGCCCCGGCCATCTTCTGGTTAGCCACCGCCGGGCAGGGGCACCCCCATTTCCGCGCCATTCCCACCCTCCTTACCATTCATAATATGGCTCACCAGGGGCTTGCTGGTTGGGACCTGGTCAACTATCTGGGGATTCAAACCCACGCCCTTAGTGAAGAACCGTATGGGGCTGTCAACTTGATGGCACGGGCTATTTACCACGCCACCATGATCAATACTGTCAGCCCCACTTATGCCCGCGAGATCATGACCCGTGAGGGTGGCTTTGGCCTGGATGGTCTGTTGCGCCACCGCAGTTATGACGTGCATGGCATCCTCAATGGCCTGGATTATGACATCTGGAACCCGGCCACCGACAAAAATCTAGCCAACCCCTATGATGTTCACCATTTGCAAAACCGGCAGCAAAATCGGTGGGCTTTGCAAACCCGCGCCAATCTGCCACAACGGGACAATGTGCCACTGGTGGCGATGGTGTCGCGCCTGGATGCACAAAAAGGGCTGGACATCACAGGTCACATGGTTCATTTGCTGATGAATGGTTTTGCAGGTGAAGCCCAGTTTATTGTTTTAGGGACAGGCAACCCTGAATATGAAACGATGTTTGCCCGGTTGGCCGGGTATCATCGAGAAAAAATGACGGCTTACCTGGATTACAACGCCATGTTTGCTCCAATGCTCTATGCGGGCAGTGATATTTTTATCATGCCTTCGCTTTTTGAGCCTTGTGGGTTGGGGCAGTTGATAGCCATGCGGTATGGCAGTGTGCCTGTGGTGCGGGCGACGGGGGGGTTGGCGGATACAGTGCAGGATAGTGTGACTGGGTTTACTTTTTTTGATTACAGCACCGAGGCTTTTTGGAATGGAATGCAACGAGCCATTGAGGTGTATCAACGGGATCGGGAGAAGTGGCACCGTATTCAAACGGCCGGTATGACGGCCGATTTTTCCTGGCACCGTTCTGCCGAAAGTTATCAACAACTGTATCAATGGGCCATTTCGCGGGTAAGGGGCTGGTAAAATTAAGGACAGAACTGAGATTGGAGGTTAGGGATTAGAGATTGGTCAATCTCTAATCTCCAATCTCTAATCCCCTTCAGCAGAAGGTCATAAATTGACCTTCTGCAATATAAAACATCCATCGTAAAAGGGTATCAGAATGCGTTTTCAACGAACTGCTGGCATTTTATTACATCCAACTTCCCTTCCCGGCCGTTATGGCATTGGGGATTTAGGCGATTCGGCGTTTGCTTTTGTAGATTTTTTGTACCAGAGCAGACAATCGCTATGGCAAACGTTACCTTTGGGGCCAACCGGGTATGGGGATTCACCCTATCAATGTTTTTCGGCTTTTGCGGGCAACCCGTTGCTCATTAGCCCAGATAAACTGGTAGAGGCGGGATATTTGCCTAAAATGGCCGTTTCCCAGGTGCCCACCTTCCCCTCCCATAAGGTAGATTATGGGGCTGTGATTGAGTATAAAAACAGTTTGTTCCAGGTTGCTTTCACCCATTTCCAAACCGATGGAACGGCCGAACAAAAAAACGCCTTTACCCAATTTTGCGCCGAAAACCAGGATTGGTTAGAGGATTACGCCACTTTTGTCGCCATCAAAAACAAACACATAAACAAAGAGGGTGGGGTGTGGAATACCTGGGCATCCACCATTGCCCAACGCAAACCTGCCGCCCTGGCAAAATGGCAAAAACAGTTGGCTGAGGACATCGAACGGCACAAATTTTTACAATTTCTCTTTTT
>CAZPEJ010000554.1:0-3867 GCA_964585465.1 uncultured Ardenticatenaceae bacterium | reverse complement strand
CAAATAGTCACGCTGGATGGTCGGCCATAAATCGGGGTTTTGCGGGGCCATCCAGGGGACTTTGTTGTCTACCACATATCTGTACCCGGCCTGATATAACACAACATGGGTAAAACCCTCATCCCGCCAGGTATTGGCAATTGTTTCTGCGTTGCCATAAAGATGTTCCTGGTGGCTAAAGTGGTGCAGTAGCGGGTCCGCCTGACAAGCGCGATCACAATAGTAACTGCGTGGTTCCCACAACAACAGTACCTTTGTTTCGGCCGGGAGTTGGTTAATACCTTGCATTGCCTGGTAGTGAACACCCAGAAGGCGCAACAAAACGGTATCGCGCTGGTCGCTACCTATGACGTAGTTCCAGGGAGAAATGGGCAACCAGGTGGAAAGTTGGGCGATCAAGTTGAGGCAAAAGGAAAAAACCAGGACTAACTTCAAAAAACGTTGCAGAGAAAATTGGGGGTGATCGAAGCGGGCTAGATCGTGAAAAATCCAGGCCATGACCGGACAAAGGGACACTAAAGCAGAAAGCAACAGCCGGCTTTGCCACAGGGCGGCCGAATTGATGACCCCTAATGTCCAGAAGGCGTATTGGCTGAGGGCAAATAGTAACAAGTGGCGCAAGGTTACGGGTGGTTGTTTGCCCAAACGGGTGAACCCATAGAGCAAAAATAGGGGCAAAAAGATGAGTACCCATGCCCCTGTCAACCCATCTTGGGCAACATCCCGCCAACCCAGGGTTAAGTCGTAGGGTAGGCGCAACAGGGCGATGGGGTCGAGGCCGATGCCTGTGCCGGAGGCGGCATAAGCTGTGGTGCGAAAATCGTCCCAAAAACGGCCGCCAAATACAAAGGGATAGGTGGGGTTGCCGGTAAATAGCCAGTTTTTTATGTACCAGGGGCTACCGACCAGGAGGGTGGTCAGGCTCATCAGCAGTAACGGCCGTATGCCATGTCGCCAGTTGTGCCGAAACTCCCACATTAGAAGCAACACGAGTGTTACCGGGGTGATGAAACTGGTGTATTTGAACCCCATGGACAGCCCAGCCCAAATGCCAGTGAACAGTAGGCCGCGCGGATGGCGGTGTTGTTGCCATAAGGAGAAGGTGTAGATGGCGGCCACCTGGCAAAAAACCAAACCTAAATCTACATAAGCCCAGGTTGCCAGGGAGACGGTCATCGGGATGGTGAGCAAAAAAGTAACGGCCGTCCAACCATCCCGCAACCCCAACCCATCCCGCGCAATAGTGTAGATTAACCCCATCACCATAAACAAAAAGACAAAATGTAACAGTTGGGCGGCGACATCTCCCCGCAAACCCATCGCCAGAAGGTATAACATTTCAAACAGGGAGGGGAAGTAAAGGGGTGGGTTGTCTATGCCGGGGTAAATGACTCCTGCTTGCAGGTAAAGTTTAGGGCCGGTGAGGTGGTATAACAAACCGTCAAAACTGGTGGGCGGTAAGAGGGCCAGAAAAAGGGCCATACCCAATGACAACAAGAGGTAAAGAAGTAACCATTTTGGGGGGGTGGTCAGGCTGGCACGGCGGAAAATTCGTAACACGTTGGGCCAGGCGATGAGTGAGAGGAGCAGGGTAGTGAGGTATAAAACGGCCGTTTGCAGCAACCCCAACAACCCTAACCATAACACGATGATTCCCATCACCCCAAACCCTAACCCCATTGCCAAGACGACTTTGGCCAGGAATGACAATTTCTCTAATGGGTGGAAAACAGCTTCTACCAACCAGTACCCGATACCCATTGCCACGAGAAGCAGCCAAACGGCCGTTAAGACATCGAATAACGAACGAAAAACGGCCGTTAAAGAAAAAGTGAACCGTAACCACTCCCCTGACTGGGATACCAACGCTGCTACTCTGGCAGCGTCTAATGGTTTCTGCACCACGTAATAAGCAGTGAGCGCAAAAAACAACCAGGCGAGAAACAGCCCAATCCCCGCGCCCTGCCACCAGCCCGACCATCTTTTCATTGATTACCCTCCCACCGGCGGTAAAAACAGCTAACTTCGCCTGTGTGGCAGGCTGGCCCGGCCGGGTCTACCAGGATGAGCAATGTATCACCATCACAATCGTAATAAATTGCCTGTACCTGTTGCACATGGCCCGATGTGCCGCCTTTGTGCCAAAGTTCCTGGCGGCTGCGGCTGTAGAAGTGGGTTTGCCCTGTTTCCAGAGTACGCCGCAACGACTCTTCATTCATCCAGGCAACCATGAGTACCTGGTGGGTGGTGTGGTGCTGGATAACGGCCGTTATCAGCCCCCGTTCATCAAATTTCAGCCCAGTCACCCTCAATACGCCTCTGGCACAAACGTCTGCTCGGTGATAGGAGGACGTACATAACTCGTCTTAGCCTCCCGTTTGGGCAACTCAATCTTTTCAAATGATACTTCTTCGTAAGGAACAGCTTGCAAAATATGGTTGATACAGTTCAAATGCGCCCGCCGTTTGTCGTCGGAATTTACCACATACCAGGGGGCCTGTTTAATATCGGTAAAGCTGAACATGGTATCTTTGGCGCGGGAATACTCCTCCCACTTCAAACGGGAGTGTAAATCCATCGGGCTAAGTTTCCACCGTTTGGCCGGATTCATGGCACGTTCCTGGAAACGGCGTTCCTGTTCCTCATCGCTCACAGAAAACCAATACTTGAGCAGCACAATACCCGACCGCACCAACATCCGTTCAAATTCTGGGCAGGAACGCAAAAACTCTTGATACTGGTCTTCGGTACAAAACCCCATCACCCACTCCACCCCGGCGCGGTTGTACCAGCTACGGTCAAAAATCACAATTTCCCCGGCCGCAGGCAAATGAGAAACGTATCGCTGGAAATACCATTGGGTTCTTTCTACTTCGGAGGGTTTTTCCAACGCCACCACCCGACAGCCGCGTGGGTTGAGGGGTTCGGTGATACGTTTGATGGTGCCCCCTTTGCCCGCCGCGTCTCGCCCCTCAAAGATGATGACCAGGCGCAAACCATTTTGTTTCACCCAATATTGAAACTTCACCAGCTCTTGTTGCAAACGGGCTAATTCACGCTCATAAGCACCCTTTTTCAACTTTTCCGATGTATGACCGTTTTCACTCACCGGAATGGGGTCAGAAACGGCCGATTCCACTTCTACTGGTTTCTCCTTCTTCTCCTTCTTTTCCTTCTTCTTGTGGGACATGGCAGACTCCTATCAGCTATCAGCTTTCAGCTATCAGCTATTTGTTGCATCGTGCAGAAGTGTAGAGGGTTTTCCCCTCTGCGCCTCTGCATCTCTGCGCGACATAAAGTTAATCTCGATCATGCCTATTATATGTCAAAAAAGTTCAACAGGTTCCTCCAAATCTCCTATCTTCAACCTCCTTCGGTAAAATGTCAATTTACGACCTTATGCCATAAGCCCCTACCCGCACCGGAATCCCCCGCGCCGCCAGATACGCCTTCACCTGGTGAATCGAAAGCTGTTTGTAATGGAATAACGAGGCGGCCAGGGCTGCGTCTGCTTTGCCTTCGGTGAGTGCCTGGGCAAAGTGAGCCAACGTGCCAGCCCCACCCGATGCAATGACCGGGATGTTCACCGCCTCGGCAATGGCGCGGGTGAGGGTGATGTCATACCCCTCTTGCGTGCCGTCGCCATCCATGCTGGTGAGCAAAATTTCGCCTGCCCCGCGCCGTTCAGCCTCTATTGCCCATTCGATGGCATCCAGGCCGGTGGGGGTGCGGCCACCACTAACGTAGACTTGCCAGGAAGGAGGGGCGAGAGGCGAGAGGTGAGGAGTGAGGCGGGCATCTAGGGCGACGACAATGGCCTGGCTGCCAAATTCGTTGGCTCCGGCGGCGATGAGATCGGGGGTTTTT
>CAZPEJ010000553.1:0-3871 GCA_964585465.1 uncultured Ardenticatenaceae bacterium | reverse complement strand
GCCTGGGGTTTGAACCCCAGGCGAAAGCGGTAAAATAAGAATTACTGCGATTATTAAACACCCTTTTGACGTTTCGGGTTCTCCGCTACAATTCCTTTTATGAGTCACGAACTATTATCAACTGAAGCTTATCAACGTGCCTTAGATTTTGTGTATGGGTTAATCAACTTTGAACGGCAAAAACTGGATCGGTATACCGCCAGCAAACTGGATGCTGCCCGGCCGGGGCGGTTAATGGGGTTGTTGGGTGAGCCGCAACAGCAGTTTCGTTCGATTCATGTGGCGGGAACGAAAGGAAAGGGGTCTGTTTCGGCGATGTGTGCCAACTGTTTGCGGCTGGCGGGGCTGCGTGTGGGGCTGTATACCTCGCCGCATGTGCGCGAGTTCCGCGAACGAATCCGTGTGATGACTCCTGATGATCCAGACGGCCGTATTTCTGAAGCTGACTTTGTGACACTGGTGGAGGCGGTAAAAACGGCCGTTTCCCAGGTTCCCGATGCCACCTGGTTTGAAGTTGTGACAGCCCTGGCCTTTTGCCACTTTGCCCGGCAACAAGTAGACCTGGCAGTGGTCGAAGTGGGTCTGGGTGGGCGGCTCGATGCCACCAACGTCCTCACACCACTGGTTTCTGTCATTACCAGCCTCAGCCTGGATCACACTGAATTGTTAGGGGATACCCTGGCGGATATTGCTTATGAAAAAGGGGGCATCATCAAACCCGGTGTACCAGTGGTAACGGCTTCACAGCCACCCGAAGCGTTAAACCGTTTGTTGCAGATAACCCTGGAACGTGAGTCTCCCCTGAGCGTGGTGGGGCGGGATTGGCGGTATGAAAGAGGTGAACAGGGTCAGTTGGTGATTAATCATTCACCCAGTTCGGCTTTTATACCACCCCGTTCTGCCTTTCGGCTTTCCCTGTCTGGGGATCACCAATTGGAAAACGGCATGGTGGCGATTGCGACCTTGGCCCAGGTTCGGCCGTTTTTTCCCCAATTAACTGCTGCGTTGGTGCAACAAGGGTTAGCCACCACCACCTGGCCGGGCCGGTTGGAAGTGATTCACCACGCCCCCACCGTGTTGTTAGATTGTGCCCACAACCAGGATTCGGCCGCTAAATTGCGCGCCGCTTTGCAACAAAATTATCGTTATGACCGGTTGTGGCTGGTGTTTGGGGCACCCTCCGATAAAAACATTGTGGGCATGATGAGGGAGTTATTCCCATTGGCGGCCGGGGTGTTTGTGACCAAGGCGGATCACCCCCGTGCAACTGCCCCGGAAGCGTTGGCGCAACAGGCGCACGAGTTGGGGTTTGCCGCCGAACCTTATGCAGATGTGGGAACGGCCGTTACCGCCGCCTGGCATGGTGCCTCCCCCAACGACTTGATTTGTATTACCGGGTCTATCATCCTGATAGGTGATTTGCTAAATCAGTGGGACAGTCTAAAATCAACTAGACTATCCCTATAAACTGATATGAACCGGATAGCTTCTGAAGACAAACTATGTTTTGATACCCCCTTGCCGGAACATCAGCGGTCAAAACATCGCCTGTCTAAACCGTTACAACTAAAGGTGTTATGAAAAACGAAGACGACTTTTCTTTCTTTCAATATCCCGACTTCCTGGATGCCATTCCCAATGTGGAAGATTCAGTGGAAGACGAGGATGAAAACGAATATATTGAATGCCCTTTCCTGCCCTTGCGCGATATTGTGTTGTTTCCGCAAATGGTCATGCCCCTGTTTGTGGGGCGCGAACGCTCCTTAACAGCTATCCAAGCGGCCGTTTCTAACAATGAAACCCTGATTGTGGCTGCCCAAAAAGATAGCAACGTCTTGGATCCCGTTGCTGAAGATATTTTTCCCATGGGCACCGAAATCAGCGTGGGCAAAGCGTTAAGAATGCCCGACAACAGCACCAGCGTTCTGGCCCAGGGTCGCCGTCGGGTGGAAATTCAAGAGTTCACTCAGTGGGAGCCTTACATCCGTGTGCGAGCGCGGCGCATTCGGGAGACGATGACCTGGGAGCGTAATACCGAGGCGTTGATGCGGGCTGTGATGACCCTGTTCGAGAAGGTGGTAGACCTGAACCGCAATATGCCCGAAGATGCCTACACCTTTGCCATCAACATTGACGAACCGGGCTGGCTGGCAGATTTTGTTGCCTCCACCCTCAACATTCCGTTGGCAATTCGACAAGAGGTTTTAGAAACCATTGACCCCACCGCCCGGCTGCAAAAAGTGAGCATCGCCCTGGCAAAAGAGTTGGATGTGTTGGAACTGGAAGACCAGATTCATTCGCGCATTCAGCAAGAAGTGGATAAATCGCAGCGTGAACACTTTTTGCGCGAACAAATGCGGGCCATTCAGGGTGAGTTGGGCGAGATGGATGTGTTTACCCAGGAGATGGGCGAACTGAAGGAGATGGTGGCAAAGAAAAACCTGCCACCCGATGTGAAGGCGAAAGCGGAAAAGGAGTTGGGGCGTTTGGGGGCCATGCCGCCCATGTCCCCAGAGGTGGGTATTATCCTCACCTACATTGATTGGATGTTAAACCTGCCCTGGCTGGAAGAGTCGGAAGATAACCTGGATGTGCCCCACGCAGCGGCCGTTTTGGAAGCTGACCATTATGGGCTGGAAAAAATCAAGGAGCGTATCCTGGAATACATTGCGGTGCGTAAAATTGCCGCCGACAAGATGCGTAGCCCGATTTTGTGTTTTGTGGGGCCGCCGGGCACAGGCAAAACCTCGTTGGGGCGTTCCATTGCCAAAGCGTTGGGGCGGGAGTTTTTGCGTGTCAGTCTGGGTGGGGTGCGCGACGAGGCTGAGATTCGTGGGCATCGGCGCACCTACATTGGGGCCATGCCGGGGCGGGTGATTCAAGCGATGCGGCGGGCTGGCAAACGAAACCCGTTGTTTATGCTGGATGAGATTGATAAATTGGGGCAGGATTTTCGGGGTGATCCGTCGGCCGCTTTGTTGGAGGTGTTAGACCCGGAACAAAACAACTCTTTTTCTGACCATTACCTGGATTTGGATTTTGATTTGTCGAAGGTGATGTTTGTTACCACTGCCAATTTCCTGGATACGATTCCCCCGGCTTTGTTAGACCGGATGGAGGTGATTGAGTTTTCGGGTTATTTGGAAGAGGAGAAGTTGGAAATCGGCCGTCAATTTTTGGTGCCGCGCCAGTTGGAGGAGCATGGTTTAAGCGAGCGAAACATTCGTTTTGAGGAAGATGCCATGAAAACCATCATCCGCCTGTATACCCGCGAAGCTGGGGTGCGGAATTTTGAGCGCGAGGTAGCCAATGTTTGCCGCAAAATTGCGCGGGGTGTGGCGGAGAATAGAACATTTCCGCGCCGCATTACCGCCAAACGGGCGCAGGAGCTATTAGGGCCACCCCGTTATTCCCCCGACATATTGCAGGAGACGGATGAGGTGGGTATTGCTACCGGGGCGGCCTGGACAGCAGCCGGTGGGGAGATTTTGTTTATCGAGGTGAACCTGATGCCTGGCAAGGGGGGGATGACGCTGACCGGGCAGTTGGGGGATGTGATGCAGGAGAGTGCCCAGGCCGCTTTGACGTATACCCGCAGCCAGTCGGAAGGGTTGGGTATTAAAGTGGAACTGTTTGAGAAGATGGATATTCATGTGCATCTGCCGGAAGGGGCGGTGCCAAAGGATGGCCCATCGGCGGGTGTTTCGATGGCCACGGCTTTGATTTCTGCCTTTACCAGTCGGCCGATTCGCCGGGATGTGAGCATGACGGGCGAGATTACGCTGCGGGGGCGGGTGTTGCCGGTGGGGGGTATTCGGGAGAAGGCGTTGGCGGCGCGGCGGGCAGGTATCAGAACGTTTATCATGCCCAA
>CAZPEJ010000552.1:0-3875 GCA_964585465.1 uncultured Ardenticatenaceae bacterium | reverse complement strand
CACTGTCTCGCTTAATACCATAAACACTTCTTCCAACGTCGGGCGTACCCATTCGTAGCGGTTGAGGATGATGCCGTGTTGAACGACCAGGGGCAAGATGGTTTGTCTGGCAACGGCCGTATCTGTCACCGTTACTCGTATTTTGCCTTCTTCTTGTTGTGCGCCAGAGACCCAGGGTTGGGTGCTGAGGTGGTTTAGGAACGGCTCCAGGTGGGTCAGGCTCTCCTCGGCCACGTCTAAAGCCAGGGTATTGGTGCTGTATTGTGCCAGCAGGTCATCCCGCCCGGCCACACGCAACAACTCCCCTTTGTGAATGACCCCCACCGTGTCACACACCCGCTCTACGTCGCCCAAAATGTGGCTGGAGAAAAAAACTGTCACCTGACCACGCAAACTTTGGATTAAATCTAAAATTTCCCGTCGCCCGGCCGGGTCAAGGGCACTGGTGGGTTCATCCAGCAGCAAAACGGGTGGCTGGTGAATCAAGGCTTGAGCAATACCCAGGCGTTGTTTCATGCCGCCAGAGTAACCGCCAATGCGCCGATGGGCCGCCTCTTTCAGGTCAACCAGTTCCAGCATGGCGGCAATACGTTGGGATTGTTGGTTGGCAGGGATGGAAAACAGTTGGGCGACATAGGTGAGATACTCAACGGCCGTCATCCAGTTGTAAAAGGCGGGGTCTTGTGGCAAGTAGCCAAACTGAGCGCGTGCCTGGCTGTTACTGCTGGTGGTTTCTGCCCCGGCCACCCAGGCCCGCCCGCCGGTGGGTTGTGCCAGCCCGGCCAACAGGCGAATGGTGGTGGTTTTGCCAGCCCCGTTGCGCCCCAAAAACCCAAAAACAGAACCAGCCGCCACGCTTAAATCCAGCGGTTTCAGAGCTTCCACCGCGCCGTATCGTTTACTCAACCCCTCACAGTGAATGGCGTTCATTGTCTTGTGTGCAGTGGTCAGTACTCAGTGATCAGCCAGTACTCAGTGGTCAATGAACTGTCTACTGTCCACTGTTCACTGTTCACTGTTTACTGTTCACTATTCACTACCTTCTATCCTACTCCTCTCTTCCCACCACAAAATAAATAATTGGGCCGAGCAGGTTGACGAAGAGAATGATGCACACCCAGAGCCATTTGGGGCCGCGTGTTTTCGGCCGTTTTGCCAGATCCCACAAGGCTGCCACCACCAGGGCTAACTGGATGAGCAAAATGGGTATCAATAAAGGAATCAGGTCTTTGATGGTGTCCATAGGTCATTAACGGGGTGGGTGATGGTGACGATTTTGTGGCGGGAACGGCCGTTTCCCGCTGGGTTCGTCATAATTTGGGCAAAAGAAGCCCGCACAGTCATCGCCCAGGCATCCAGTTCTTCGGCCGTTGCCCAAAATATGTGTTCTTGATACCCTGTTCGGTCTGCCACCATGTCTATCGGCTGCCGACTTTTCACATAAAGCGCAAAATCCTGAATGAGTGTCATGGCAAAGGTGGTGAAGTAACGGATATGATCTTCGGCCGTTAAATGTGCCATCTCATCTGCTCCCAGAAAAGTGGGTTGAGCCGCCTGATACACCTTTTCCTGAATCCCATTCACCAGCCTTGTTTCCGTTACTTCAAGAAGTCCTTCGTCCAGCAACAACTTTAAGTGCCGGTAAATCGAAGATTTGGGAATATCGGGCAGCCGATTGGCGATGTCCTGTGTCGTCAACTGTTCCTGTGCTATTGCCAGCAGCACGCGCAGCCGCACAGGATGAAGAATCGTTTCAACTTTTGTCATACACCATCACGATACCATATTTGATAACATTATCAATTTTAATAACAATGATACTGTTTGTCAATATGCCCACGTTGTTAAAGCTAACGGCGTGTTTATACAGCACAAGGTCATCCGTTGACATTCTGCTAGAGGAGATTAGAGATTAGAGATTGGCCAATCTCTAATCTCTAATCTCCGATCTCAATACAACTATCAGTTTATTTCCTCTGTGAGCATAAACACCGGTCATAACTCGGTGCGAATGGCCCATAAATCGGGAAAGGTGGGTTTCAGGGTGCTTTGCAGATACCTCACCCCGGCCGAACCCCCGGTACCTTGTTTGTTGCCAATGGTGCGTTCTACCATCTTCACATGCCGATACCGCCACTCTTGCACCCCTTCATCCAGATCCACCAGCCGTTCACACACCCGCGTCACTGTGGGGTCTTGGTGGTAAATGTGGATCAAGATGTTTTGCACGTCGGCCGATGGTTCAATGGGTTGGGTGACATCTCGCTGTAACAGAGCCGGGGGAACAGGGTATTGACGCAAGGCTAGAAAGTGTAAAAAGGCATCCCAGAGTGAGGGTTTTTGATACCGTTCTTCCAGGCGGTCGCGAGCGGCCGTTCCTTCGGGGTAATGGATCAGGGCAGAGCGACGTTTGTATCCTAACAAAAACTCAAACTCGCGGAACTGGAAGGATTGGAAACCACTGGCCGACTCCAACCGACCACGAAACGACAAAAACTCCTGCGGGGTCATCGTTTCCAAAATATCCACCTGACCCACCAGCGTTTTTAAGATGGTCAAAATCCGCCGTTGAGTATGCAAAACACGGGTGGCGTCGTTTTGCAGCAACAGTTGGTACAAATAATCCATTTCGTGTAACACTTGTTTGAACCACAATTCGTACACTTGATGGATGATGATAAACAACATCTCATCATGTTCGGGGCCGTCGGAGCGTGGGGCTTGCAGGTGCAGCAACTCCTCCACTTGCAAATAACTGGAATAGGTTAAAGGCGCAGTCATGGGTTTTCTCCTGGGAAAGTAGCTGTCAGCGATCCGGTGTCTGCATTCAGCTATTGGGTAAGTTTTAGGGTATAATTTTAACGCACGACGGTGGTAAATTAAAAGTTTATGGGGCTGTGTATGGCGTAGAACGGAGTACGTCATATCTCCCCAGTTTTGGAGCAGGATAATAATGGAAGATAGTCCCACAACCCACGACAAATTAGCGGCATTTGAGGCCCGCATTGAACAAGGTGAGAAGATTGAACCAGGGGATTGGATGCCGGAGGAGTATCGGCGGCAACTGATTCGTATGATTTCGCAGCACGCCCACAGTGAAGTGGTGGGTATGTTGCCAGAAGGGGCCTGGATTACACGCGCTCCCAATTTGCGGCGGAAGATGATTTTGATTGCCAAGGTGCAGGATGAAGGCGGGCATGGGCAATATCTGTACCACGCGGCCGAAACGCTGGGGGCTACCCGCGAGGAGATGATTGAGGCTTTGTTGGCAGGCAAGGCGAAGTATTCCAGTGTTTTTAATTACCCGACGCTCAATTGGGCAGATATTGGGGTGATTGGCTGGCTGGTGGATGGGGCAGCCATTAAAAATCAGACGATGTTGGCTCGTTGTTCCTATGGCCCTTATTCGCGGGCGATGGTGCGGATTTGTGCAGAGGAGAGTTTTCACCACAAACAGGGGAAGGAGATGGTGATTCGGTACGCGATGGGGACACCGATTCAGCGGAAGATGGTGCAAGATGCTATTAACCGATGGTGGTGGCCGTCTTTGATGATGTTTGGGCCACATGATTCGGATTCGCCTAATTCGGGTGCGCTGATTCGGTGGGGGATTAAGACGAAGACAAATGATGAGTTGCGGAATGAGTTTGTGGATGAGATGGTGCGGGAGTTTTCGGCCGTTTCTCTCACTGTGCCTGACCCTCATTTACGTTATGATGAAACGGCCGAACAGTGGCGACATGGCCCGATTGATTGGGAGGAGTTCTGGCGGGTGGTCAAGGGGGATGGCCCTTGCAACAAAGAACGTCTGGCGGCGCGGCAAAAGGCGCATGACGATGGGTTGTGGGTGCGCCAGGCGGTGGTTGCTTATGCTA
>CAZPEJ010000551.1:0-3878 GCA_964585465.1 uncultured Ardenticatenaceae bacterium | reverse complement strand
AGCTATCAGCTATCAGCTATCAGCTATCAGCTATCAGCTATCAGCTATCAGCTATTAGCTTTCAGCTTCCCCTGCTGACGGCTGATAGCTTACGGCTGACGGCTTCTCTGCTGACGGCTAATCACATGGAGAAAAAATGTCTGAACCACAGTTATTATCGGTGAATGTTTCTTTGCCGCGCACGGTCATTCATCGGGGTCAACCAGTTGTCACGGGAATTTTTAAGCAGCCGGTAAACGGCCGTATTCCGCTCACCTTCCTCAATTTGCAGGGGGATCGACAGGCTGATTTGGCCGTACATGGCGGCCGGGACAAAGCCGTTTATGCGTACCCGTTTGAGCATTATGCTGTTTGGCAACAGGAATTGGGGCGCAAAGATTTTCAATATGGGCAGTTTGGCGAAAATTTTACCCTCACGGCTATGACCGAAGATATTGTGCATGTGGGGGATGTGTTTCAGGTGGGAACGGCCGTTTTGCAAATCACCCAACCCCGTGTTCCCTGTTACAAACTAGGCATCCGCTTTAACACGCCCCAATTCCCCAAACTGTTCATGGCAAGCAGCCATACCGGTTATTACTTTCGAGTGTTACAAGAAGGGGTGGTGGAGGCTGGCGATAAAATTCATCGGCTGCAAGAAGACCCCATCCAGTTGTCTGTGCGTGACATCTTTCAACTTATGTATTACCAGGTGGACGACCTGAAAACGGCCGAACGCGCTTTACAAATCGAAGCCCTGGCCCCCGGCTGGCGCGATGCCTTTGCAGCTCGCCTGGGCGAAAAGATTACTAACCAATAACCCTTGTTATACTGCATAAGGTCATCAATTGACATTTTATTGAAAGGGATTGGAGATTAGAGGGTTCTTTGGGAACTCAGGGGTTGACAGCCAATGAGACGTGAAACGTAAAACGTGACCAGAGAAATTTCACGTTTCACGTTTTACGGCAAACCCCACAAAATCCGAAAGACGCGAGATTGGGGATTTGCCAATCTCCAATCTCAAAAAAAATGTTAGTTTGTGCCTTTTGTGAGGATAAACCCAAAGGAGTATTTTGTAATGATTGAAACTTATGATGCAATTATTATTGGGGCGGGACAGGCTGGCAACCCCCTGTCTACCACCCTGGCCCGTGCTGGTTGGAAAACAGCCCTGATCGAAAAACAACATATAGGCGGTACATGCGTCAATGAAGGGTGTACCCCCACCAAAACGATGGTTGCCAGCGCACGGGTGGCCCACCTGGCGCGGCGGGCGGCCGATTATGGTGTACAGACTGGCCCTGTTTGGATAGATATGACTAAAGTGCGGCAGCGGAAACGAGACATTGTGAGCAGTTTTAGTGGCGGCAGCCAACGGCGTATTGAACGGACAGAGGGTGTGAGTTTAATGTGGGGGTCTGCCCGGTTTGTGGGGCATAAAACCCTTGAGGTGCAGCTAAATAGTGGTGGCACACAGCAATTAACGGCCGATACCATCCTCATCAACGCAGGCGCACGCCCGGTTATTCCCACCTTACCTGGCCTGGAAACAATCCCCTACCTCACCTCCACCACCATCATGGAATTAGGCGAAGTGCCAGAACATTTATTGGTGTTAGGGGGTGGGTATATAGGTCTGGAATTTGGGCAGATGTTCCGCCGTTTTGGGGCAGAAGTGACCATTATTCAGCGCAGTGGGCATCTTTTGGGGCGTGAGGATGTTGATGTGGCAGAGGCAGTAGTGGATATTTTGCGCCAAGACGGTATTTCCGTGTTGTTAGACAGTGTTGCGGTGAAGGTGGAGCGGGGGGAAAACGGCCGTATTTTGTTCACCGTTCGCACCCCCGAAGGCGAAAAGGTGTTGACAGGTTCCCATCTACTGCTGGCAACCGGCCGTCAATCCAACGCCGACCTGCTCAACGTAGCTGCTACAGGGTTGGCAGTGGATAAACGGCACGCCATATTGGTCAATGAAAAGCTAGAAACCAACATTCCCGGCATTTATGCCCTGGGCGACATCAACGGTGGCCCCTCCTTTACCCATATCTCCTACGACGACTTCCGCATCTTGCGGGCTAATTTGTTAGAAGGCGGATCACTCACCACTGCCGGGCGTATGGTGCCCTACACCGTTTTTATTGACCCACAACTGGGGCGTATTGGCCTGACGGAGCAGGAAGCCCAGGCCAAAGGGTTAAATTATCGGGTGGCAAAAATCCCCATGAATTACGTAGCCCGTGCCCTGGAAACAGATGAAACTCGCGGTTTTATGAAGGCTGTTGTAGATGAAGACAGTAAACAAATTTTAGGAGCAGCTATTTTGGGTATCGAAGGGGGCGAAATTGCTACAGTGTTGCAGGTAGCCATGATGGGGGGTGTTCCTTATACCACCCTGCGCGACGCTGTTTTTTCCCACCCTACCCTGTCTGAGTCGCTCAATAACCTATTTACGGCCGTTTAGGCCCCATGAGGCCATAAATTGACAGTCTGCTGAAGAGGATTAGCGATTGGAGATTAGAGATTTGCCAATCCCCAATCGCTAATCTCAATAGACATTACTGGAATTAACTTTATGTCGCGCAGAGAGGCAGAGACGCTGAGAGGGAAAACGCTCTGCGCCCCTGCGTTTCTGCGCCAGAAACTTTATTGCCGATAAACTTTAATGATCATGTCAGTTTATGCCCTCTGTGAGTATAGCTGGTAACGACAGGTGCCCAGGAGTAGTTCTCATGGAAATGGTTCATGTTCACCCTTTACAACCTGCATCCCATTTGCCCTATGAGGCTGTGAATCGGCTACATGAATTGGCTCATGAGGATGTGGTGTTGATTGTACAGGTTTATCAAATGATTCAACAGGTGCAGACATTGTGGTTATCAACGGCCGATGAACCTGACCTTGATTTGCTGCGGCAACACCTGGCTGTTTTTGCTCAGGCGGACTTTATTGCCGATGCTCGCTCCATTGGGTTTTCCACGTTGGAGGTCAAAGAGGATACACCCGCCTTGCACCACCTGTTTCACGAACTGCGGGGTGGGTGTTTGGCTTCACTGGTTTTGTATGTGAATTTGATGCAAAAACGGCCGAATCACCCACACTACCTCATTCAAGCCATCCACTTTGCCCAAAACCACCTTCTCACCATGCAATACCTTCTGCCCGATTTGCTCCAGGTGGAACGCCTGAGCGAAAAATAAGGGGTAACTGTTCGGGCAAACGGTAGTTTTACCTTGACTGGAGTTCCAAGATGTTTATCATCGAAACCCCTCGACTATTGATTCGCCACCTGCAACAGACAGATTTTGACGACTTTTACGCCATTTGTGGTGATACTGATTTGATGCACTACATGGGGGATGGGCAAGCCCTGAGTAGAGAGGTGACTCAACGGTGGATTGATATGTCTTTGCAAAATTATTAAACAGTGGGGTATGGCTGTTCGGCCGTTTTGGACAAACTGACCCATCAATTCATCGGCTTTTGCGGGCTGATGCGTTCCCACGAACTCCCTGACGAAATAGAACTGATTTACGCCCTGGCAAAACCATACTGGGGCAAAGGGTTGGCAACCGAAGCCGCCCAGGCCATGCTGCGGTATGGTTTTGAGGTCTTTCACCTGCCGCGTATCTATGCCACTGTTGACCCCGGCAATACTGCTTCTGTGACGATCATTAAAAAACTAGGTTTTTACTACACCCAAACCATTTCAGACGAAACCGATCTGGTAACGGATTGTTACTTGATTGAACCGTAAGATAAACCAATGGAGGATCGAAATAAGAAACGGCCGTTAATGCAACCACCTTCACCCCGACCAAAAACCACTCATCCTTGCCACCTTTGACGGCTATTTGCGGTTTTTTGTCCAAGATTCCCCCTGATCCTGTTGCCACTAA